>JAYVJN010000558.1:0-3793 GCA_043769325.1 Acidobacteriota bacterium | reverse complement strand
ACCGCCGAAAAACGAACACTCCGCGCCAACTCGTTAGGATTGACGCGGTAGGTAATGAAAACATTGCTGTCAAAAGTGACGCGCATTTAAGCAGCTTGTTTACGGGCGTTCACATAGGTAATACGGGCCGCCATAAAGGTTTTTTCGCGCAAGGTGAGTCTGTCCCAGCCTTTGCGCTCTAAACGCTCAAATTCGGCTTGTATGCCCGCCTCTTTGTGTTCGTCGTCGGGTAGCCCGTCGCCGTTGCTTACCCGCGTTGTGTTTTTCTTCATTGCCATAGCAACACCTCCAGGCCAAGAGTTTACCACACAAAAACGCTCAAGGCTGGCGCGTTTTGATGAGCACGCGAAAAGAGACATTGCGGCTGCCGGCGTCTTCGCGGGCCGGGCCGGTGGTTGCGCCGGCTCCTACCCCTTGCGTAGTGATTTGCGCGGCGGGCAAACCGGCGGCAACGAGGGCCTCGCGCACGGCTGCGGCGCGTTGCCGGCTCAGAGTTTCGTTGATTCCAACAGCGCCGAGCGAATCGGCGCGTCCGGTGAGTTCGATTTGGCTGCCGGCGGCTTGGGCTGCGATGTCGGGCCACAGTTGAGCAATGCGTTTTACTTCTGCCGCCGCTTCGGGAGTCAAGTCAGCGCGGCCCGAAGCAAAGCGTATGTTGCTGTTTTCCACGCTTTTAATGTCAGCTTGGAGGTCGCCGGCGTAGGCGAATTGGTTGACTCCGGCCAGTCCGCGCACGAGTTTACGCGCCTCGGCAACCCACTCAGGCGAGGCCGCGCCTTTGGCGTAAAGAACACCATTGGTTACAGATAGCTGCACCGTGTCAGGAGGTTCAAGCAGCCGCCGCGCCCTCTGTTCGAGCAGTTTGGGATGCAGGGCCTGGTATTCATCCCAACGGGTTGTAACCTTCGCCGGATTAAGCTTGGCGGCTTGCAGCAAGGCGTTGGGGTCGGCGGCTAAAGGGTCGCGCAAGCCCTCAATGCTGTCGCGGAAAAAGCCATGTTCGGCTTTGACCACGACCAGGCCCGGCTCTTTTTGCAAGCTGCTTAGGTAATTGCCCCAACGTAAATAGCTGCGGATATAGAAAAAACCAAACAGGCCCACCGCCAACAGCAAGACCGCAATGGCAGCAGCCAGTGGTGGCGAGATGCTGCCGCCTTGTTTGGCCGGCGTGTGGTAACGCGCTTGGAGACAGGATTCCAGGTAAGGCTGGCACGCGGCGAAAGGTTCTGCGTCGCCTTGAAATTCGTTGAGCGGGTCATGGAAATCAAGATGGATGCTGTCCAGCGCGTCCTGAAACATGGCGCGTAATTCTTGCGGCGCGGCCCCGCGAATGACGCCGGCGATGGTTGCTTGCGTGCCTTGTTCAATCCAAACCGTCAATTCGCCAACCTTCATCGCTTCCAGCGTTTCGGTAGTTTGCGCGTTGAAGGAATCGCGCACAAAGTCCTGAATCGCCGTCAACATACCGGAAACCATGTCGGCGTCCTGGATGCCGTCTTTATCATCATCAGCAACGGCGTGTTGCAACAACAAACCCGTTTCGCGGTGAATCAAAAAGACTTGTTCCACGCGATACTCCAGCGTGTGCAACATGACGACTTCCGCAAACGGCTTGCCGGTGCGCGCCGCTTCCATACGCCAGCGCAGACTTTGCAACGAAATGCTGTTGTCCAGCGTGCGGTTCAGCGATTGCATCATCGCGCCGAGAGCTTCGGCAATGGCTTTGCGAATCGCCGCGCCCATGACCGGCGTCACGGCTTCGACAAAGGGCCTGGGGTCTCTTTTGATAGAAATGCGCAAGGCTTCTTCAAACGTCGGCTGCAAGGCTTTGGCCAGGCGTTTGTCCTGCGCGGTGCGCAAGATAATGGCTTCCGGCAAGATTTCGCTAACTTCTTGCGCGTGGCGTTCGGGGTCGTCGAAGCGTTGCGCGAAATCCGCCAGTTTTTCCTGTTCGGGCCGCAGCAGCAAACCGCGTAAATCTTGCCAGGCGTCAGCGTCCGGCGGCGCGGCTTGCTCCGGCGGGGTTGCTACTTTCTCTTGCAACGAGGGTTCGGTCATTGCGTTGAAAACCAAGATTTGCGTAATGGACGCGGGGGCAAGCCACCCTTCCCGACCTGCCAGGTTGCTACGGTTTAAGGTTGCCTGACGAGCAGTTTGTACACTGCCGACTGCCGATTGCTACTCGGCGTCCGGCAAGTGAAACTCGTTGTTGAGCCGCATCGCCATTTCCATCAGCATTGAGGCAAGCGCGGCGTTGCCGGTTTTTTCGCCTTGCAGACGTTCGACGGCGCGTTCCAATTGAGCGGCGGCGGCGGTTTGGTTTTGCTGCATTTCGTCGCTGAAACGGTTGGAACTGTCGAGGAGTTGTTGGCGCAAATCACGCTGGCCTTTGAGCATTTGGTCGTCGAGTTGCGTCACCTTTTTCTCAAAGCTTTTGGTCGCTTCCTTGAGGTCGCGGTTCACGTCGCTGACGGCTTCGCTGCGGTTGCTTTCTTCGGTTTTGAGCCGGTCGGTGAGGGTTTCCAGTTCAGCTTTGACGAAGGATTCGAGGGCGTCCAGGCGTTTCCGCACTTCGGCGCGCAGGTCTTCGTTCTCTTTGGCGAGTTTTTCTTCCATGCGCGCAAAACGGCGGTCACTTTCGCGCACTTGCGCCCCGAAAAGGATGTCACGCACTTTGTCCAGATTGCCGCCGGTTTCATCTAGGGCGATGGCTTGGGCTGCCATGGCGGTGTCGCTTTTAGCTTTACTCACGTTGGTTAATCTCCTTAAATCAATACTTAAAATGGCTTGTGCCGCTTACACATAAGGGCGTAAGGCAACTTATTTAGCCACGCGCCGGGGCCGCAAAAGAATAGCGAAAAGCATTAAAGCGGCAGGTCTAAGCGTAACTACAAAAAGAATTATACACGCTCAGAGCTACTTGGGAAGCCTAAAGTTAAAAAAATATAGCAAGGCCGCAACGCGGCAGTAGGCAGCAGGCAGCAGGCAGTAGGCAGTAAGAAGCCGCGTTGCGCTAACACAGGCGCGAACCGCCGCCGCCGCCGCGGTCTGCGCATAAGGCTTTCCGGCGGGGTCGCCAGTAGCAACAGCTATCTTTTTCTACTGCCTACTGGCTTCGCGGACGTTTAGCTGACGGAAAAAGCCGTCGGGCCAATCGGCCTGACGGCTTTTTCCGTTAAAATCCGGCGAAAAATTTACGGCTGAGTGCCGGTTGACATGGGCAACCCCTGGCTTATCCAGAGGTTCGTGCCACCAAGCAAAGCCGCCGCGTTTTCGTATCCTTTAGTTTTGAGTAATTGCACCGCACCGGCGCTAGTGTGTTCGTTTCCTCAGGAACAGTACAACACGGCGGTTTTGTCTTTCGGCAATTCCTTGATACGGTCGGCGATTTCCGCGTAAGGGATGCTGATGGAGCCTTTGATATGATTGGCTTTATACTCATCAGCGGAACGCACATCCACAATAACGGCGGCGCCTTTTTCAACGGCGGCGCGAGTATCTTCAAGCGTCATCCGCTTAACGCCGTCGGCGGGCGCGGCGGGTTGTGCCGGCGCGGTCTGCGCCGGCGCAGCGGACGGCTTAGGGCTCGCCGCCTGTTGGTTATCAACCGCATTTTGGCACGCGGTCAAGGCAACCGTAACTAACAGCAGGGCGGCTAGTCCGGCGAAAAAAGAACGCATAAATTAACCTCCAAGTAATAGGCCAAAAATAAGTTTACCCACAATGCGGAAGCCCGCACTTAGTCAAGGGCGTAAAACATGGCACACTTACGCGCGTGCGTGTTTCTGCAAGA
>JAYVJN010000557.1:0-3102 GCA_043769325.1 Acidobacteriota bacterium | reverse complement strand
CGCCGGCCAGTCCGCGCAGCTTTATTTGCCGAACCGCCGTTTCCATCGTCACGTCGGCGAATACGCCGGCCACTCGTTTGACACCGACGGGCAAATCATTACGCCCGAACAATTTGCCGCCCGCCAGGACGAATGGCTGCCCACCCGCGCTGACCGCCAATACGTCGAAAGCCTGATGACGCCGGTAACGGAACTTGGGCAAATCGCCAATTGGATTGCCCCGCCGACCTCCGGCATCAAGGGCCGCCCGTTTGAGTTTGAGTATGTGCGGTTGTAAACCAATAGTTCAAAGTTTCAGGTTCAAAGTTCAAAGTTTCGCTTGCCCGCTTAATTTTTGTCTTTTAGCTGCGGGATTTCGCGGTAAGATGATTTGAGGCTGCAAAAGAGGTTGTAGCGCACGATGAACCAGAGCGCGGCGAGTCCGTCGCGGTAGCCGATTTTCTTGCCTTCTTCGTAGGTGCGCCCGTAGTAGCTGATGGGCGTTTCGTAGATGCGGCAGCCGAGTTTGGCAACTTTGGCGGTGACTTCAATTTCAAAACCGAAGCCGCTGGAAGTGATAACCATGTTGCGGATGATGTCGCCGCGAAAGGCTTTGTAACAAGTTTCCACGTCGGTCATGTTCACGTTGGTCAATAAGTTAGAGAACATCGTGAGAAATTTGTTGCCGATATAGTGGTAGTAATAAAGCACCCTTGACGCTTTGCGAATAAGAAAGCGCGAACCGTAAACGACATCGGCGTGACCGTCAATAATAGGCTGAATTACTTCGGGGATTTCTGCGGGGTCGTACTCCAAATCGGCGTCTTGAATTATCACGATGTCGCCGCGTGTGAGCGCGAAGCCGGTTTTGACGGCGGCGGTTTTGCCGGTGTTGCGCTCTTCACGAATATAACGAATACGCGGGTCTGCCGTCGCTAGGGCTTGTCCGATTTGCGGCGTGGCGTCGGTGGAGCAGTTGTCCACCAAGATAAGCTCAAGCAATTGCGGTAAGGTCAGCACTTTGCTAACAATTAATGCCAGCGTCGCCTCTTCGTTATAAGCCGGCATAACTACCGACAGGCAGGGGCCGGGCGCGGGGCTGAGTTTGACAACATCGGTCATATTTTCTATTGGGCCTCGGGTTCGGTTTTGGTGACGGCGTAAACATCTTCGCTGCTGACCGCTACCGGAAATGAGCGGGCCAGCCGCAAACGTCCGGCGGCGACACCGCGCTCTACCCAGGCGCGCAAAGGTTCACTCCGCGCCGGTGGCAGCGTGTACCAATGTATCACTAAATAAGAGGCCGGCGCGGATTCCAACGCATCCAGTAACCGCTCCGGCACCGGATTTTGCTGCCAGAGGTCTTCAATTTCTACTTCAAGTGGCGGAGCAAAACCTGAAAGCGCAGTAATGAGCGGCTTTTGATGGTCGGCCTGGCGCAGTGTATAGCGATGGTTTGACAAGCCTTGCGCCACCGGCAAATGCGCCACACCGCCGCGCATCGGCGTATCACGCAGAAAAAACGTCACGTCATCCGGGTCGGCCTGGCCGCGCACCACTTCCATCGGCGCGATGTGCGCTTCAAATAATAACAGCGCGCAGAGCAAAAGGCACAACGGCGCGGCGCGGGCTTGGGGCCGCCAATGTTGCCAGGCGGAAACTAATTGTTTGGCTCCAAGACCCGCCAGCAACGATAGTCCGAGACAGGCAATCATCGCCCAACGCGCCGGCACGCGGATGCTGCGGAAGATGAAAACATAGTCAAAAAGTAGCCGGTGGAAGAAAAAGTTCATTCCCAGCGAACCGGCAAAGCCTAAAATCAACCACGCGACGCCGTGCTCCCAACCTTCGTCGCGTTTGCCCGCGCCACCTTTTGTCAACCAGCGACGGAGCGAGTCGGGCAGGTTGCGGTCTTGGCCGACCCGCAGCAAGCGCGGGTAAGCGAGTAAAAATCGGAGCAACAGCGTACTGCCGAGAAACAGCAAAGAACGCTCTGGATGTGAGACGCGCAAAAGCCTGAAACCAAACATTTCAAGCCGGAAAGGGCCGTAAAAAAACGACAGCGCGGCCAAGGCCAGGAGCGTCAAAGCCAGCAAATCGAGGCCCGCTAAGAGGCCGCGCGGCAACCTCGCCGGTGGTAATTCCGCCATTTTTTCGGCATTGTCGCGGCGTTTGTAGAAAAGCGCGGCTAAGGCTAGTAAAAGCGGCAAGAGGCCTGGAAACAGGGCGCGTTCCGTCGGCGGGTCGCCCTTAAAGATAACGCCGCTCCACACTTTGCTGCGCCAGTCGGCCCACAACCAATCCGTGGGCACCGCCGAATAGAAGGCCGCGTTTTCGGTGGTGCG
Organism: Acidobacteriota bacterium; assembly: GCA_043769325.1. GTDB lineage: Bacteria > Acidobacteriota > Blastocatellia > Pyrinomonadales > Pyrinomonadaceae > JAYVJN01. The sequence continues at coordinate 778 of JAYVJN010000557.1, read as the reverse complement.
AACCATACCGTACATTTGCGCCACTTTCTGGTATGGCAACATAAACGGCAGTAAGATGAGTATCGCCGCGCCCGTCAAAAGGCCGCCGCGCAACCAGAAACGGGCTTCGCGCCAAAGGCGGTAACGTGTTGCTAAAAAGACCAGGGAAACGCTTAACGGGAGCAGTGTCAGCACAAACCAGTGAACACAGGTAAGCGCGTTGAGCAGAAATGCCAGACCCAGCCAGGCGGCGCGTTTCCAACTTCGCGTGCGCGCGTATAAAATCAAGGCTTCCAACAGCAGCGGAATCCATCCGGCAAACACATAAACCAGATGGGGCATTTGGTGAAAACGATACGGCGTGAAGGCGAAAGCCACGCCCGCAACCCACGCTGCGACGTTTGAGCCGGTCAGCGTGCGCGTCAGGCGAAACGCGCCGTAACCGCAAAAAGCAAATCCCAAGAGCGTGGCAACGGCTTGCACCGTCAAAGGGCGTAACCCCAATGCTTGCAAAGGAAAAAAGAGCAGCGCGACGCCGTAGCTGTGTTCAGTAAAAGCCAGCGTGTATTCGTAAGGGTAAAAAAGCGGGGCTTGAAACAGGCGCAAAGGATCGTGGAAAGTCTGGTGATAATCCCACCACAAAAGCCAGGCATTCAAATAAGGGTCGCCAGGGTCTGTCACGGCGTCGCGGATATAATAAGCGTAAGGCCAGGTCATTATTACGGCCAATACGCAAAAAATCAGGAAAACCCCTGCTTCGCGCACTAACGGACGCCGTAAAAATGAATTATTGAAGAAT
>JAYVJN010000556.1:0-2739 GCA_043769325.1 Acidobacteriota bacterium | reverse complement strand
GGGCCGTGCAGAGCGATTTCGCGCCAATCCGCGCCCAAAACATCAAGTGCCTGGTCGGGGACGCCGCTCAAGGCTAGTTTGTAAGTGCTGTCGGAATGGAGTTTAGCCCATTCCATATAGGGCGAATGTTTCATCTTAACTCAAAGGCAGAAACGCGCACGTTAGTAAGCGTGCTGAAATTCCTCAATTTGGTTTGCGCCACAGAAAATAGACCGGCAAGCCCAACAACACGAGGGCGAAACCGATAAGGCTGTTGCTTGGATATTTGGCGACGGTGCTGGCGGAAACCGCGAGACACGCGGCGATAAAGAAAATGGTGGTAAAGGGGTGGCCAGGAATGCGATACGAAGCGTTTGCGCCGCGCCGACGAAAGACAAAAATCGTGGTGGCGGTGAGCGCGAAGGAAATCATGTCCACTGAGACGACGTAGTTCAAAATCTGCTCGTACTTGCCGGAAAGCGCGATAATTGCCGCCGCCAGGCCCTGTAAAATAATCGCCGTCGCGGGCACTTGTGCGCCGTTTACTTGTCCGACTTGCCGGAAAAACACGCCATCGCGGGCCATCGCAAAGTAAACGCGCGGCGCGGTCAACATACTCTGGCTCAAAAAGCCAAAGGTCGAGACGGCAATCCCAATGGCTATCAAACGCGCCCCCGTTTCGCCCCAAGCCAGCCGCATAACGGCGGTGGCTGGCGTCTTAGTGGCAGCCAAACCCTGTGCGCCCAACACTTGCACGCAGACAAAATTAACCGACAAGTAAACTGCAATTACGCCCAGAACACCAAACAGCAGCCCGCGCGGTAAATTGCGCTCCGGTTCGCGCATCTCGCCGGCTACGAAAGAAGCCGTCTGCCAACCGCCGTAAGCGAACAGCACCGGAATCAGCGCGGCCCCGAATGCCAGTAACAAACTGCCCTGCGGCGGCGCGGTGACAGCAATTTCCGACGCTTGGCTGTGGGTCGTCAAACCAACGATAACCAGTCCGGCAATGGCAGCTATCTTTAAGACCATAAAGACGTTTTGCAACGTCCCGCCGGCGCGCACGCCGAGGCAATTAACGATGGTCAGAAACGCCAGCACACCCACCGCGACCAACGCCGAGTTAGCGTCCGTCGCCGCCGCGCCAAGTAATTCCAGCGTGTATTTGGCGAACGTCACCGCGACGGCGGCCATCCCGCCGGTTTGTGTTACCAGCAGCAACGCCCAACCGTACATGAAGGCCACCGACGGATGAAACGCCTCGCGCAAGTAAACATACTGCCCGCCGGACGAGGTAAATTGCGCGGCCAACTCCGCGTAAATAAACGCTCCCGCCAGCGCAATCAGCCCGCCAAAAGCCCACACACCCATAATTGCCCATTTATTGGGGACTTGTTGCGCCACAACATATGGGTTGATGAAAATGCCCGAACCGATGATGCCACCCATGACAATCATGGTGGCGTCAAACAATCCGAGACGGCGGGCTAAGTTTGGCGGCGCGGTTTCGTTCATAGCTTTTCGTTTATTCCCAAGTCAACCAGACGCTGCGAAAGAATCGCTTATCATCAGGCTGTTTGCTGTTTTCAACTCCGTCCAGCTTAATATCGCCATCGTCGCTGAGAATTTGCACACGGCGTTGCTTAGGATAAATCACCACTGCTTCCGGCGTAAAATCGGCGAGTGTCGCTTCGGTAAACTTGAAGTCAATCTCTTTGCCGGTTTTGTCTTTGATAACGACGGGCGCGTCTTCGTTTTTACCAGACCAACGGTAAAGGCGAAAGTCCGCCTCATCTTTGAAAGGCCCGGCGATAATAAGATATGCGCCTAAAGTTTCCGAATAGGCAATGTCACGAATCCCGCGCTTGCCCAAATCTAACTGAAAAGGCTTGCCAAAACGCGCTTTCTCCTCGCTTTCGATGACTTTAGCAGCATTTTCCATTGGCACAAGAAAGGCGTTACCATCAGAGGCAAGCGGCCCGCGCAAACCGAACATGAGTTTCCCGTCGGGCGTCGCGCATAACCCTTCAATGTTGAAGCCGCTTTCGTTCGGCGATTTACCGTTGTCAATAATACCCAACTGTTTGAGTTGCACATCTGATGTAATATCTTGTAACAGAGCAACATAAGGCTTGGCTACCGGAACCAGCGTCAGAGCTTCGCCCGCGCCTTTAATGTCGGTGGCGAAAAAACGTTGGCGGTCAAGCCGGAGCTTTCCGGTTTTGTTGCGTCCATGCGAACCAATCCAGTAGATTCTTTCGCCAACTCTGGCTGCCGCTTCAAAATCGGTTTCAGGGTGCTCCGCGTCGTGGGCCGTTGGAACAGCTAGAAACGAGGTCAAATCAATGTTAAGCACAGGTTGTTCGCCTGTTACCGGATAAAGGCCGACGATATTTTTTTCTTCCGGTTTGCTGGTCGCCTCATCGCTGACCATTGCCAACGTCTTTTCGTCAAGCGCAATGCCGGCTGAACCGTCGCACATTTTCCTGTAAGTCGGCCCTGGGCTGATGGTTGGCCCGGCGAGTGCTTGGTTGCCAGGCGAGGCCGTCGGTTGACTGGTTGGCGAAGCGGCAAGATTGTTGCCCAATGGCGTGGAAGCGGGTTGAGTCTCTTGGCAACCGGACAACGCCAACGCCAAGACCGCCAAAAACAAATACCGATGTTTCATCTGTAAATAAATCTCCTTTTGGAGTAGTAATTTTGGTCTTTCGACATAGAAAAATACTTCCAAACGATTTACTCGCTTCGGCTTTTCTTGTC
>JAYVJN010000555.1:0-3963 GCA_043769325.1 Acidobacteriota bacterium | reverse complement strand
GGCGTCTCGGTTTCGCTGGGCGCGGACGGCGCGCCTTGCAACAACCGCTTGGATATGTTTACCGAAATGCGGACGGCGGCCCTGTTGCAGAAAGTTCAGAAAGGCACGGAAGCTTTGCCGGCCCGTCGCGTGCTGCAAATGGCGACGCTGGACGGCGCACGGGCTTTAGGCATTGAAAGGGAAGTGGGCAGCCTTGAAGCCGGCAAACGGGCTGACGTTATCATTGTTGATTTGCAACAATTACACGCCACTCCGCGCCCTCTGGATGTAATCTCTACGCTGGTCTATTCGTCGCAAGCCGCCGATGTGCGCGATACATTTATAGCGGGTCAATCCATTATGCGCCAACGCGAATTGCTCACGTTGAATGAGGCGGCGGTGATGCGCGAAGCCGCAGACGAATATCACAAATTGGCGGCCCGCGCCGGATTGTAAAGAGCAGCTACTTTAGCTAAACTGTTGAGCATCAGCGTCCGACGGTTAGGAGAATCAGTGTCATGTCACAAGTATTGACTGCGCCGCCGCTCGAATTTGAGGAAATCGTCAGAAACCTTGTCACGGATGATGATGAGCCGACTGACCTGTATTCTGGAAGTCAACGAAGGCTGTTGGTCGAACCTTTGCGTAATTTCTGGACGCCCCGGTCTGATGAAGAAACCCCCAATGAACCGCGCCCATTTTTAGCTTATGCCAATGTTGGGATTTTTTACGGCGTCCGGCAACCGCCGCTTGTGCCGGATATGTTTTTGAGTCTTGACGTACAAGTCGGGCCGGAGTGGGCCAATACCGGCGCCCCGCGTTCTTATTTTTTGTGGGAATTTGGCAAGGCCCCGGATGTGGCGGTGGAAATCGTGTCCAACAAAATCGGCCACGAACTGAGCCGCAAATTGCGCGATTACGCGCGCATCGGGGTTGATTACTATGTAGTTTATGACCCCTGGTTTATGTTGGGCCGAACGGAATTGTATGTTTACGAATTGTCTGTAACAGCATTTGGCCGTCGTTATATCTTACGCGAGGATTTTCAATTGCCGGGTGTCGGTTTGTCCTTGACGATGTGGGAAGGCTTCTTTGAAAGGGCCAGAACGCGCTGGTTGCGTTGGTGCGAAGCCGACGGCAAGCTCATTCCCGCCGGCAAAGAAAGAGCTGAACAAGAAGCGGCACGGGCCGAACAAGAAGCGGCGCGGGCTGAACAAGAAGCGGCACGGGCTGAACAAGAAGCGGCACGGGCTGAACAAGAAGCGGCGCGGGCTGAACAAGAAGCGGCACGGGCTGAACAAGAAGCGGCGCGGGCTGAACAAGAAGCGGCGCGGGCCGAACGATTTGCTGCTAAATTGCGGGAAATGGGCGTTGAACCTGACGATGTGTAAATCGGACAGCCAGTTAACGCTTCTGCGCCAGGACAACGGATTTTGTCCAGCCAATGGGATGGTGCGGCGGGAATTTGTGGTCTTTGACGATGGCGAAATGACGTTCGGTTTGTGCGGCCAGGACGGCTGGCGCGTGGGCTTTGAAGCGAAAGAGCGTTTCCAGCACGAAACTCGCCGGTGAAGGGCGCACCGGTAGATAAACCAGGTGACCGCCGCTTTTGAGAACCCGCGAGAGTTCAGCAAAGCCTTTTTCGAGAGGCACATACTCCAACGCGCCGCTGGTCACAATAAAGTCGAAAGAGTTGTCGGCAAAAGGCAGATGGAGCAGATTGCCTTGCGTAAAAGTGACGGGCCGGGCGGGAACTTTCTCTTTGTTAATGGTTTCCCGCGCTTTGTGCAGCGAAGAAAGCGAAAGGTCAAGCGAAACCAGGTTGACAGGATAATTTATCGCTTTGAGCAGGGTGAGGGTGAGCAAACCCGGGCCGCAGCCGGCATCTAAAATCCACGCGCCGGTGGGGACTGGCACGGGGTTGTCACGAAAGTATTTTTCCAGCGAACGCCCATAGCCATTAAACTTAAAAGTCAGGCTATACAGGTCGGAAATGCGGTCATAAAAGGAGCCGGTGCGAGTTGCGTTGGGGGCCGTCAAGACGTTTTCACTCATAGTGTTATTGGATGCCGCCGGAATGTTATGCAGACTGCGACAAGATACCATAAATCTGGCTTGAGACTAAAGCGCGAGGGATTTATGACGGTTGCCCGCCTTTACCAGGTAAAGCCGTCTTGACATTTAAGATGCAACCTTCCTAGTATGGTTAAGTGGCGTAGCGAATGATGGTCGTGCGAGATTAGCGAAAGCTCCCGTTAGTCTTGCCGGCGATGCTGGCCTTCTCTGAAAATATGGTTGCGCTCTATCTCCGGCGCGAATAAACGATTATTGAGGAAGTGTTCCCCCTCGTTTCCCAGACTAACAAAACCTGCGCGCGCTGAAATAATTTAGCCGTTGACGCTATTTTTCCTGAAATATGTTGCTCTTAATCAGCATTATGTTTAGGCGCAGGGTTTGAAAACTTAACGCCGCCTCGCGCATGAGGTTTCCCGACTAGGGTATGGCGTGGCGGATAGATGGTTAATCTATGTGCGCCAGGCGAGGGCCGGAGTGTATGTTTCACGCGCTAACGGCAACCATCAGGCCCGTGTTTGCCATCTGTGTAAGGGCCGGTTTTGTTTCTCTTGACGGATTCACTAACTGTTGTTTAGCGGTCAGTCTGAAGCGAGGTGTTTTAATGCAAATAAATTTCTACCCTAAATTTAGCGCGAATAGGTTGCGCCAGATATTGATATGCGCCTGTTTGTTGGTGATGTCGCCGGCCTTGCCCGCGCAAAACGTGGAAACGCCAATGGCGAAGACCCCGATGGTGGCCGCGCCCGCGTCGCCAACGCCGGTTGCAGCTATGCCGCAGCCAGTTCCGGCAGTGGATGACCGCTACCGCATCGGGCCTGGCGATGTGTTAGATATTCGCGTCTTTAACCGCCCACAACTCTCCCGCGAGAGCGTGCGCGTGGAAGGTAGCGGCTTGATTCGGATGCCGATGATAAATGAAGACATCCGCGCTGTCTGCCTGACTGAAATTGAACTAGGCAAAGAGATTGCCAAGCGTTATTTGCGCTTCATACGCGCCCCGCAGGTTGATGTATTTATTAAGGATTACCAGTCGCAACCGGTGGCGGTTTTGGGTTCGGTGCGTAATCCGAGCCAATTTAAGTTACAACGGCGGGTGCGGTTATTAGAGTTGCTTTCGTTCGTTGGCGGGCCGAACGATAACGCCGGGCGCACGATTCAAGTTGTACACACTGCGCCGCCTTCGCTCTGTGAAGTCGGCGCCAAGCCCGAAGCCGAAGACGATGACGCCCAGAAAGTTTCCTACTTTAAGTTGGATCAAACGCTCAAAGGAGAGGACACGGCAAACCCATTTGTGCGGCCCGGCGACATCGTGAACATTACCGAAGCCGACCAGGTTTACATCGTTGGCAATGTTTTCCGTCCAACCATTGCGTTGTTGCGTGAACCTTTAACCGTGACCCAGGCGATTGCCAAAGCCGGCGGCGTGATGCCGGACACCAAAAAAGAGAAAATACGCATTATCCGTCAATTTCCCGGAAGTACAGCCAAGACCGAGGTGCTGGTTGATTTGAAGGCCATCGAAAAACGTCAGGCTCCCGACCCCTATCTGCAACCAAATGATATTATTGATGTGCCGGCTTCAGAAGGAAAGAAATTCGTGCGTTCATTAGTCGGCGCGGTCTTGCCCGGTATCGGCCAATTGCCTGTGCGCGTCGTGCCGTAATGCGGGAATAGGGATTAGGGTTTGGATAGTGTGACTTGTTACCTCACTGCTGATTGTAGTTTTTACTTGCATTAGCATTAAAAGGCCATGATGGAAAACAAAAATTTGATGCCGTTTAAGAAGAACGTCACCAGTTTGACGGTGGCGGAAGCTCTGCCGCAGTCGGCTGGTTTAGACTACGGCGTGGAAAATCAGGAAGACGGCAGAAGCCAGGTGCTGGAATACTGGCGTTCGATTCGGAAACA
>JAYVJN010000554.1:0-3047 GCA_043769325.1 Acidobacteriota bacterium | reverse complement strand
CGCGGCAGTTGCTCACGCCTCAAGGCGTAACTCTAACTTTTATAATACCTGATAACTTTTGCTCACCTGCTTAAAACTACAAATTCGCGCCGCCGGTGTGATAACCGGCCAAGTCGAGTGTCACCCAACGATAGCCGCGCAATTGGCCGGCGGCGACCAGTTTTTCGCGTAAGGCGAGAAACTGCGGCAGTTCGTCGAGCGCGACTTCGACGCGCAAGAATTTCTGCGCGCCATCCTCATGCACGCGCGCGCGAAAAACGCGCACGCCCCCGTCGCGCAGCAGTTTCTCTAAATCCTCTATATCTTTGAGTTTACGCGGCGTGATGGCAACGCCCGTCATCATGCGCGAACTGAGGCAAGGGCTGGCGGGTTTGTCGGCCAGGTCTAAGTTGTTCTCGCGCATGAGTTGGCGGATGTCGTCTTTGGTGAGGCCCGCGTCGTCCAAAGGCGCGAGGATGGCGTTTTCCTGCGCGGCGCGGTGGCCGGGCCGGAAATCGCCCCGGTCAGAGGCGTTATAGCCGTAGGCAAGCCATTGATAATCAAGCTCTTGCGCGGTTTCGCGGGCTATGCGGAAGAGTTCGGTTTTGCAGTGATAGCAACGGTTAGAGTCGTTGACTAAATAGGCGGGATTGCTGATTTCGCCGCTTTCGCGCCAGAGATGCGTAACGCCGATGTCTTGGGCGAATCGCGTTGCGTCCTCTTTTTCCACGCCGGCCAGACTCGCGCTAACCGTTGTCAAAGCAATTAGTCGCCCGCCATTAGCGCGTCGCTCCTCTTCTGCCGTCCAAAGCAGAAACGCGCTGTCCACGCCGCCCGAAAAGGCGACGACGAGGCCGCCCGCCAATCGTTCGCGTAGGGTTTGGCGGAGAACCGTGTATTTGTCGCTCAAGGCAATTTCTTTCACCGTTTGCATAAACGCGCTACGTTAGCCCTTCGCCGGAACATAGTCAACCACGCCGCAATTTGCTACGCTTGGGCCATGAGCAATGCGCCTTTTTTGAGCGGCCCGGTCTCGGATGTTTTGCGTCGTGGGCGTGACCGTTATAACACCAAATTTGCGCTGGCCCGCCACACTTATCCGGCGTTGGATGGCGCGGCGTTGGGCGACAATTTGCGCGTTTACGTTGCGCCGATTGTCGAAGCGGTTGCGCCCGCAGCGCAAGACGAGACGTTTGACGCGCTCTATGACATCTCGCTGGAATTGCTCGGCAAAGAGTTTTTCGGGCCGCAGACGCGCTACCCGTTGGTCTTGGCGGGCTGGCGCGAACTGTTGCCCGCCGTGCCGGAGCTATTGGCGGAAGACCCGCGCCGCGTGGCCGGGGCCGTGACCAACGCGCTCTATAATTTGTCGGTGGAACCAAACGTCAAGGCCGAACTGTGGCTAACGGAGATGAAGGAAATCGCCGCGCATTGCGCCGACGCGGGCGAATTTCTCGCCGCCGGACAAATTTTGGCCTGGCGTGCGGGGCTGGCGCAATACCGTATGGGCGCATTGGCGGCGGCCCGCAGTTTGCCCAACGAATTAGCGCGAATGGTTTTAGCTTTGTCGCCCGTCGCGCCGCCGTTTGGTGAGGCGATAAACCTTTTGCAGCAAGACCCTTGGCTTGACCCTGGGCGCATGAAAAGCGGCCCTCATGAACGCCAATGGCTGCAAGTGATGGCTTCGGCGGGCGGTTTTCGCGGCTTCGGCGGGCCGTTTCTGACGCCGCCGACGGTGGCTTGCCAGGACGGGCAACTCATCGTTTCCGATGCCGAACATTCGTGGCTGCTGACCGCCGATTTATTTGGCGCAACGCTGCATCGCCTCGGCGCAGCCTTGCCGCCCAACGCTCCACAAACCGGCAATTCCATGTTTAAGCTCAATGGTTTAGGCAAAATTGAACACGGGCGCAACACCCACACAATTCCCTGGCTGGCCGGCAGCTCAAGTTCTGCCGCCAACGAAACCACATTGGCGGCGACGCTGCCGCTCTCGCATCTGCTGTTCCTCGTCGCGTTGGTCGGCGAATAATTTTCTTGTGTTATAATCCTCGTTGTTAGAAACGGAGGTATTGCTATGTCTCTCGCAGTTGTCGAACCCTTGTTGACCAATGCCGATCTCGGAAATGTGCCCGACGACGGCAAGCGTTACGAATTGATAGGAGGACAATTATTTGTGGCTTCCGCACCCGATTTAGTGCACCAACGCATTTCAGGAAGAACCCATCACGCTTTTTTTAGTTTTTTACTGGCTAACCCTGTCGGTGAAATTCTTGCCACGCCGGGCGTGATTTTCAGCGATTACGACGGCGTGATTCCCGATTTAGTCTATCTGAGCAACGAACGGCGCGACGAAATCGCTTCCGGTTCGCGCATTTACGGCGCGCCGGAGTTGGTTATCGAAATTCTCTCACCAGGCAACGCCATGCGCGACAGGCGCGAAAAATTGCAGCTTTACAATCGTTTCGGCGTGGCGGAATACTGGATTATCGTCCCGCTTGAACGTGCCGTCGAAATTCATCGCCGCGAAGATGGCGCGTTACGTTTGTTTGCCACCTTCGCCGGCGAAGATGTCATCACCACGCCCATACTGCCTGGTTTTGCCTGTATCGCCCGCACCCTTTTCTGATTTTGGCCGACCCGATTTCCCAAATCCGCGAAGATTGGCGGGCGAAGTGGCCCGACGCGCTGGAGTTGTGGAGCAAATTCACCAAACTGCACGAGCCTTTGTGGTGCGACAGCGACAAAGCGGCAAAGCGCGAAGGTTTGAGGGGGAGTTTCGCCATGATTCGCCTCAACGACCAGCGCATCGTGCTGAATCTGAGCGAAGTAGCGAAGCGCGGATTGGGCGATTACGGACTGGAAATCATGGCCCACGAAATCGGGCATCACGTCTATTGCCCGTCGGATATGAGCGACCAGGGCCGCATGATTGCGCGGATGCGCCGCTCTTTGCCGACCAAAGAGGCCCTCGCGCCCGTCATCGCCAACCTTTACCAAGACTTGCTGATAAATGACCGTTTGCAACGCAGCGCGGAACTCCGCATGGGCGAAGTTTTCTCGAAACT
>JAYVJN010000553.1:0-8409 GCA_043769325.1 Acidobacteriota bacterium | reverse complement strand
CGCATCTGCGCTGAGACTTCGGGGCTGACGGTGATTAAGACCGTCGGGATGCCGCGCATTTCGATTTCGCGTTGAACCGCAACGACCGTGCGGTGGCAGATGCTCGGTCAGCCGCCGGTTAAAATCACCGCGTCGGCCCGCGAACCTTTATCAATTTCGTCGGCAATCTGCGGCGCGGTCTGTTCGTACATATCCTTCAGCCGCATGGTGTAACCCATGTAACCAATATGTTTGCGGGCCAGGCCGCCGATAAAGCCCTCAGCCACTAAATCACGCAACACAGCAAGCGGAAAGACGACGTTGACATCCGCGTCGGCGTCTGTGTGGTCGTAGTGGTGATGGGTGACCTGCAAGTCGTTGGAAGCCGTTTCCGGCGCGATGACGCGGTAAGTTAAATCGCCCAAGTCGTCGGCGATATTAAACGCTTCCTGTTCTTTCAGATGCACGCCGCCCGCGCTCACGATGGCGATGGTGGCTTTGGTTAAGTCGTAATCGAAGGGCGTAAAGGGAACGCACTTGCGGGACATGGTAGCCATAACTTTCAATCTTTAGAGGCAGAATTATTGCGGGACTTCGTCAAAAGCCATCGCCCAAAGGATGCCTAAAATCCTCTCCAAGTCTTCGGAAATATTGTAAGAGTTTGTTTCCACTAGCGTTACATCGCCGCGTAGGGCCACAAAACGCCATATATCGCCGCTTGTGACGCAGCCATAGATGTTGGGGAAATTGTTACCCTCACGTTCGTTGAAAATACGCGCCGCCACCATTTCCGCCATGCACTGTGTTGTGCCGCCTTCAAAGTCTTGCTGCTTGGCTTCAACGGCGACAACGACAGGGGCCTCCAAATCAGCCTGATAAGACGAACGCGAAACCAAAAAATCACACCAACCGGCCAAACCGCGTTTTTTGTCAACATTAAATTCGATGCCGGAAAAAATACTGATGCGTTCCTCTGCCTGACGGCGCAGTTCGCTCATTACCGGCGCAATGATGAACTCGGAACGCGCCTTTTCTGTGCCCTGGTCAAGCGCGAATTTTATGTTTGCCGCTAAAACTTGGCGTAACAAATCGCTCACCGGACGCGCCGGCACTTGCTGGAAAAGGTTATCCTGAAAACGGCGGGTCACGCCGAACACGCTTTTTAAATCGTGTAATTTCAGCCTTGAGTATGACATAAAGGGCTAAACGAACGGGCTGAACCGGAGCGGCTTTCTAAAAAGCGTCACGGCCCGCCCGTTTGCTGCGGCAACTCGGACAGCAGCCTTGATTACAGTTTACGCAAGACTTCAAAGAGGTCTTCGTTGTCGGGTTGGTCGCTGATGTCGTGGATGTCAACGTAGGCAACTTTGCCGTCTTTATCCACAATAAAGAGCGCCCGCTCACTGATGCCCGCGCCTTCGCGGTACGCGCCGTAAGCTTTGGCAACCGCGCCTTTCGGCTCAAAATCGCCTAAGAGCGGGTAAGTTAAACCGCCGAGGCTCTTGGCCCAGGCTATTTGACAAGGTACACTGTCCACTGAAATACCCAAAACTTGGGCATCATAGCTTGCAAAGCGTGACAAATCAGCTTCGTAAGCCGGCATCTGCGCCGTTCAAACAGGTGTCCAGGCAAGCGGGTAAAACGCTATAACTACGTTCTTTTTGCCGCGAAAATCTGAGAGGCGCACCGCATTGTCTTTATCCAGGTGTCCTTTTAACTCAAAGTCCGGGGCCATGTCTCCAATTTGTAACATCGTTAGAGATGTCCTCCATTTCGTAAAATAAAACCGGTATCAGTTTACACCTTTGTCCAAGACGGTTCAAGACCGCGCTTTGTAGGGCTTATTCAAAGTACGGGTAAAACATCGCCTGTTATCAATTATCAACTATCACTTATCATCTATTATGGCTAAACCGGTATTGTGACCGTAATAAATGATAATTGATAGATGATAATTGATAACCACAGCCGGCGTGAGGTTGGGGTCAATCTCTCCGGCGAGGTGGCTTGGCGTTATTTTCTACTTCGCATAAGCCATACCGCGCTTTGCCTTCACGGGCAAGTAAATTTTCTCGCATTGACGGAGAATGCTGTTATACTAAGTCAGCCGCTAGCGCGGATTCACGCCACTAATTACCACCCGCCTATTGCTGAGGAAATTCAACCAAATGTTAAAGAATCACCGTTTCAGCCCCAAGCTGTGGGGTTTTCTGCTTTCGTTCCTACTTTTTGCCAGCCACTTTCCGCCTGTCTTAGCCGCCCCGCCGCCGCCTACCGGCAAACTTATTACGACCTCCGATTTGCCCGTACTCGTTAATGGCAACAACGCTCGTGGCGGCGCGACGGTTCTCTCCGGCAGTCTGCTGGAAACGCCCGCCAACGCCGCCGCTTTTATCCAACTAGGCAACGGCGATGTTGAATTCCCGCCGGATTCGCTTGGCTTAGTTGAGTTTAACTCGGCCAATATCAAAATCACCTTGAAACGCGGCTGCGCCGTCCTGACCACCAAGCCTGGTGTCACCGGCAGCATTGTGAACGAAAAAGGCGCGGTGCTACATACCAACAGCAACGCTGAAGAAGGCGTGCGCGGCGCATCCAATCACCGCTTTACGCCAGGCGCGCCGGCCACTTCCGACGGCAAACTGTTTCGTCGCCTACCCGTCTGCGACCTGACCGGCAACCCCGTCGCGCCCGTCCCGCCAAACGGCTTGAGCGGCGCGTTTCTGGCGGCCCTCGTCGCGCTTATGGGCGGCCCCGTCATTATCGGCGGCATCATCACCGGCGGCGGCAATCCTTCGCCAGCGTAAGGAAGAAGCAACTATCCGCGCGCAAACTTAACCGCCCGCGCCGTCAATTATTTTCGCTACGCCCTTGCGTAAATCGGCGGCGACGCGCCCGATGGTGCGCGAGGCGTTGACGATGCGGAAGCCGTATTCGCTGCCCATGCGGTCAAATTCGTTGAGCATCCGCGATTGATAGTTGACAAAACTCTCGTAGAAATCCTCGCCTAACGCGATGTCCATGCCCGATTCCCAGTAATCAAAGCCGCGCCCCGATTCCAGCACGCGCTCGACTAAATCCTCGATTTTGCGCGGGCGCAGCAAGAAAACGGCGTCCGGCACGAGCGCAAAGCCATAGAGTTTGCGCACCCACGAGGGATCGGCCCCGCGCACGACGGCCCGCGCTATCGCCGAGTAAATATAACGGTCAGTCAAGACGATAAAACCGGCGCGCAAGGCCGGCAACATCTCGTTTTCCAGGCGGTCGGCGAAATCCGTGGCGTAAAAGAGGTGCATCGTCAGGCGGCCCAGCGTGTGGCCTTGTTTGGCCTCGCGGATGCCCTGTCCCGCCATCGCGGAGCGCGTCATGCCGGTATCAATAACAGCGTGGCCGCGTGATTCCAGCCAGGTGCGCAAAGCTTGGATATGCGTAGTGCGCCCGACGGAATCGTTGCCCTCAATGACGATTAGTTTGCCTGTGTACGGCACATTTTCGACTTCCGGCAAACCATTGCCGTAAAAACGTAGTTCATTCATCTGGTTTAAGGGCAACTCAGGTTGCCAGGTATTTTTCGACAATTTTCCGCATTTCCCTTTGCTGCTTTTCGATGGAGCGTGTGGCGTCAATGACGGTCAGACCAAACTCGCCCACCATGCGGTCGTATTCTTCCAGAATCTTGCCCTGAAACATGGTAAAACTCGTCTCCGGGTCAGGCGACCATCCCAAATCCATGCCCGCTTCGTAGTATTTCAGTTCGGGCCGCCCTGAAAGAATCCGCTCCACCGCAACTTCCAAAGGCGCGCGAAAAAAGAAGCTTACCGTCGGCTGCACCGCGAATTGATAAGTGCCACGCACCCAATCGCGGTCACACCCGCGCGCCACATCGCGGGCGAAAGCCGTGTAAATATAACGGTCTGCCAAGACGATGCCGCCGGCTTTCAAAGGCGGAATGATGTCGCGTTCAGTGCGATCGGCAAAGTCAGTGGCATGAAGCAAGGAAAAGGTGGTGGGCGTGAACAAATGGCGTTTCTTGGCCCGTTTAGTTGTGGCTTTAACCAGTGAAGACGAATTCCACTCCGAGAAAAAGACGGGATAGCCTTCGGCCTTGAGCCATTGGTAAAGCAGATTTAACTGGGTAGATTTACCGCTTCCGTCCGTGCCTTCAACTACAAAGAGTTTGCCGGGGAAGAGGTGCTGTCCGTAATGAAGCATAAATTTTTCTTGCGTTTTAGCCGCAACTGCTAAAGGATTACAACACAACACAAAACTGCGCCGCAATCGCCGCCGTCACCGTTGTAACACAAAGTTCAGAATAGGCGGGCAAAATCTCTCATATCTTCGTTGCCCGTGTTGTAAGGCGGGTCTATGTAGATGCACTTAACGCGCCCCTCGTATTCCGGCAGCAAGGCTTTGAGGGCTTCCAGGTTGTCGCCGTGAATAATCATGTTGCCCGTCGTATTGGCGGGCGCACCCTCCGGCGCGGCGTACTCGTATTTGCGCCGCAAGACGCGAAACGGCGCGTCGTGATGATGATTGACGACCTTCTCTTTACCCTTCCAAATTAGCTCCGGCATATAACAAGGGTATAGCAAAGAGACCTCACAAATTCAAACGCGCCGATGTTTTCCCAAACAGCCAGGGACACCACATCATTCACATCCGGCAATATGGAATGGAGCGCAAAGCGACTTTGACGAAAGTATAGTGAACCGCTCTGGTTCGGGCTGCGTATCAACAAGCAGTATGTGGGAATCTTTAACTAATATAATCAGCGCGTTGACTTGGCAAAAAGCTTTGTTCGGGTTGAGCATTTTCCTGGTTACTTTTTCATTCAACCTGGCTATCGTCTGTTTCTTGTTGGTGCGTATGCCAGCCGACTACTTTCACCCCTCGTATGACCGTAGGTTTATGCCGGGTCAACGCGGCGCGATACGTTGGGCGGGTGTTATCGGCAAAAACCTCTTAGGCGTATTTCTGGTAGTATTAGGGTTATTGCTCTCTTTGCCGGGCGTGCCAGGACAAGGGTTATTGACCATTCTGTTGGGCCTTGTGCTGCTGGATATTCCGGGCGTTAATACGCTTGAGCATAAACTCATGCGCCGCCCGACGGTCATCAATGCTATCAACAGATTACGCGGCAGGTTTGGGAAGCCTTCATTGGTGTTGGATTAAATTTGCCGCCAAGCGGGATAATCTTAATGCAGAAGCGGAAACGAAAGCGTGGAAAACAGGCCACGCTTATTGTTTGGCCCGCTAATTGCTTTTAGTTTTGTGATTGCGCTTCGTTTGACAAGCGTTTACCTGTTTGTTAGCGTGCGTAACTTCGGCCTCGTGGTCTTTTTCGTATAAGTGGGAGTCTTTTTGTGCAACGGAAGTTATTGTTATGTTTGTTGGCGGTTGGTTGTTTGCTGACAAATGGCTGTTGGTTGGTAGATAAGTTCGTCAAGAAATCGGTCTCTATCCCCCAGGTGCTGCCGGCTGATACGGCAGAGTTGGCGCAGTTGTTGGCAGAAATTAATCGTGTGGCGGCGGCCCGTTCGGTTAAAAGCAAGCTTTACTTGGAGTTCGAGGATTTGTCGGATGCCGGGGCCGGCATTGCCGAGAAGTACAAGCGCGCCGATGGTTCGGTCTATGTCCAGCGGCCCGGTCAGATTTATCTCGCTATTCAAGGCCCTCTGTCCACCAAAATCGCGGAAATGACTTCGGACGGCGAGGTTTTTTGCGTGGCTGTTTATCAAGGGGCCGAACGTTACCGGCGCTATGTCTGCGGACGCAATAACTCGGATTACAGCAAGTTACAGCTAGACGAAATGGAAAGCGGCCAAACCAGCGACAAAATGATGCAACGCGACAAGCAGCGGGTCGGCGTTTTCTCCAAGATTCGCCCGCAACATTTCGTTGATGGTTTGTTACTCAAACCCATTGCCACCACACAGGCCGCCAATCAAATCTACGTTCGCAGCGAAACCAAAGAAGAAGAACCGGACAACCGCCTCAATGCCAAACAAAGCGCAAGAGTGATGCGCGGCTATTACTTGCTTGACGAAATTACCACCAATGGCGACGGCACGGGGCGTGTCTCGCGTCGCTTCTGGTTTGACCGTTATCAAGGCATCCATCTCGCCCGCGTGCAGCTTTTTAGCACGGAAGGGGCGATGACCACCGATATAACTTACAGCGAAAACAAACCCGTCGGGGCCAGTGGCGTGCCAATGCCCAATCGCATCGCCATTCGCCGCCCAAAAGAAAACTATGGCCTGATACTCACTTATCAGGAACCGGCCAATGTCACGCTGGATAAACAATTTGACGCCGAAATCTTTGTCTTGAGAAATAACGGCCTGCCCGAAGTGGATTTAGAAAAACTGTTGAGCCGTAAACCAAAGGAATAATATCTGCGCCGGGAAATTTCAAATTTGAGACTCTAACAAATGGATAATCTCGTCACCGCCAATTTGCGCCAACGCCCTGTGCGTTCGCTCGTGAGCATTCTGGGCGTAGCCCTGGGCGTAGCTCTGGTGATGCTTTTCACAGGTTTGACACGCGGGCTGTCCAATGATTTGCAACGCCGCGCCGCCAATGTCCGCGCCGAGATTATTTTTACGCGCTCCGGCGGCTCAATAGATATGACCAATCCGGCGACCAATTTATCCGTCAAGTATGCCGAAGAATTGCGTCAAATTGATGGCGTAGAAGCCGCAGTGCCGGTTATCCTCTATATTTCACAAGGTAATACGGGTTTCGGATTAGAACAAATCAACGGCGTCAATTGGGATGAGTTCGCGGCCATGAACCAAATGTCACTGGTCGCGGGCCGTGCGCCACAGGCCAATAAAGAGGTGGTCATTGACGAAACCAAAGCGCGTAATAATAACCTGGGCGTCGGCAGCGAGGTAAAACTATTCGGCGACTTGTCTTATCGCGTCACCGGCATTTACTCGCCGGAATCGGGGGCGCGGGTCAAAATGAGCCTCGCCGCCGCGCAGGATGCCCTGCAAGCGCCAAACAAATGCACCTTTATTTACGTCAAATGCCGCAACGGTGACCTGGAAACCGTAGCCCGCAACATCAACGCCAAACTGCCCGGTAACACGCTCCAGCCGACCAGTGAAGTGTTTGCCAGCGTCGAACGCAGTATCCCTTTTTTACAGGTTTTTCTGCGCGTGCTGGTGGGCCTGGCGGCTTTGGTCAGCGCGTTGGTGGTCATGCTGGCGATGTACACCACGATAACCGAACGCACCCGCGAAATTGGCATCCTGAAGGCGTTGGGCGCATCAAAAAGCTCAATTATCTGGATTATTGAGCAAGAAGCTATCTTGATTAGCGTGCTAGGTTTAGCCGCCGGTTTCGCGCTGGCGTTGGCAAGCGGCTGGGTAATTCATCGCGTGTATGGTTTGCTGTTTGAGTATGGTTGGCGTTGGGCTTTAGTGGCGGCGGCTATCGGTTTGCTGGGCGGCATTTTGGGCGCGCTCTATCCGGCGGTCAAGGCCGCGAACCTCGACCCCGTTACCGCTTTATCTTATGAATAGGGGATGGGGATTAGGGGCGCGGGGTTAGGGATTAGATAAAACAAGTTGCCTTTTCCCCACCCCCTATTCCCTAATTCCCAACCCCCATTTTACCATGAAGACAATTTTACAAGCTGAAAGTTTAGACAAAGTTTACCGCGTTGGCAGCATGGATGTGCACGCCTTGCGCGGCGTTTCGCTGGCTGTCAACGAGGGCGAATTCGTTGCCATTATGGGGCCTTCGGGCTGTGGCAAGTCCACCATGCTGCACTTGCTCGGCGGTTTACTGACGCCTACGCGCGGGCGCATCACGATTGACGGCGAAGACCTGACCGGCGCGTCCGACGCGCAACGCACTGACATCCGCCGCCGCAAAATCGGCTTTGTTTTCCAACGCTTCAATCTTTTTCCCACGCTTACCGCCGAAGGTAATCTGCGCCTGGCCGAACGCATTCAGGGCAATGGCGGCAAGGCGGACAATGCCACGCGCCGCACGGAAGTCTTGCGTCTTCTAAAGTTAGATAATAAAATGCACCATAAGCCGTTAGAACTTTCCGGCGGCGAACAGCAGCGCGTTGCGTTGGCCCGCGCCATCGTGACCAACCCCGCGCTTATCTTAGCGGACGAACCGACGGGCAATCTCGACACGGAAAACTCGGCTATCGTCTTGAATATGTTCCAGGAATTGAACCAAAAATTCCGGCAAACCATCATCATGATTACGCACAACCCCGAAGCCGCCGCCGCTTGCCAACGGACGATTCAAATGCGCGACGGACTTATTGTCAACTAAGCGGGTGAGCAAAAGTTATCAGGTATTAAGTTAGAGTTACGCCTTGAGGCGTGAGCAACTGCCGCGCTTCGCTGGCAGTTGCACGGCTGAAGCCGTAACTCTGAGCGAAAACAAAACGCCGCAAAACTT
>JAYVJN010000552.1:0-3010 GCA_043769325.1 Acidobacteriota bacterium | reverse complement strand
CTTGCCGGGTCATAAAAAGAACACGCCGCCCTCTGGCGACGAAACCACGATATTAGGTTTGGGCCACAGGCTTGTCAAGCCGCGTTTTCGCAAACCTGTCGCAAACAACCAGGAAAACGCCGCCCGCTTCTCCGCCCTACCACGTTCAAACTAGCCTTGCCTCCGGTAAACTACAAGAGCGATGCCGCTCAGAATCACAGCGGCGGCCAGCAGCAAACGTCCGGATAAGGGTTCGCCAAGTAGCACAATTCCGCCCGTCGCCGCAATTATCGGCACGCTGAGTTGCACGGTGGCGGCGCGGGTCGCGCTCAACTCGCGCACCGCCGTGTACCAAACCGCGTAGCCCAAGCCTGACGCCAACGCGCCCGAAATTACGGCGTAAAGCGCGCCGGTGGCGTCCCAATGCACCCAGCGCGACAACAACAAACTCAACAATAAGCCTAACGGTACGGCCCGTAGAAAATTTCCTGCCGTCGCGCCCAACGGATTGCCAACACCACGCCCGCGCAAAGAATAAACGCCCCAAGCCACGCCCGCCGCCAGCATCAACAGCGCCCCACCCAACGGCGGGGCCGCCAAACCCGGCAACAACAAAATCACCAAACCGCTCAAAGCCAAAGCCAGGCCCGCAACCTGCCCCGGATTCAGGCGTTCGCCGGCCCATAAGCCGGTCAAAATCATCGTTGCCTGCACTGCGCCAAAAAGCAGCAAAGCGCCCGTGCCCGCCGTCAAAGTGAGGTAAGCCAGGGAAAACGCGCCGGCATAAACAAATAAAGCCAGCGCCGACAACCAACTGCCGCTTATTGCGGTTTGTCGTCCGCGCGCTAACAACGACAATACTAAAGCCCCTGAGATTAGCCGTAGCAGCGTGAAGGTCGCAGCGTCAAGCGTCGTCTGCCGGAGCGCGGCGCGGCACAGCAGCGAGTTTCCCGCAAATGCCGTCATAGCCAGCAAAACCAACCAGAATAAGCGCGTTAAAGGCATAGTATTTTTGTGCCAGGCTGAACTGTGAATTAGCCTTCGACGAATTTACAGCAGAAACGTCTGACAAGCCGCGCTCTTTTTGGTAAACTTGCGACTTGGTTAAATTATGCTCACGGTTCGCTCATTTCAATGATAATGCGGAAACACGCACGAAGTAAGTGTGCCATTCGCCCTTACTTCGTGCGGGCTTCTGCATTGTCACGGTTTACGATTTACGGCTTGTTTGGTATCTGCTATTTCTAATCTGATATTGCCGGACTAATTAACGTGCAAAACCAACGGCATTTCGCTTATGATGGGGTGGGAGAGCGAAATGACTGCACGTTTGAATGTAAATATTGACCACATCGCCACAGTGCGCCAAGCGCGGCGCGCGCCTGAACCAAGTGTCGTTGCGGCGGCAATGGTTTGTGAACAAGCCGGCGCGCACGGCATTACCGTCCACCTGCGCGGCGACCGCCGCCACATCCAAGATTCTGATTTAACCGTCTTGCGCCAGTCTGTCACCACTTATCTGAACGTCGAAATGGCGGCGACGGAAGAAATGGTGGCGATTGCTCTGGCGTGTAAGCCCGATTGCGTGACGTTAGTAGCGGAAAAGCCGGACGAGATTACTACCGAAGGCGGACTCAATGTGCGCGCCCAACTTAGCCTGGTGCGGGCCGCCGTCCATCGTCTGCGCGACGCCGGCATTACGGTCAGCCTGTTTATTGACCCGGACGACGCGCAAGTAGCCGCTTCGCAGGAAGTCGGTGCGCAACAAGTCGAACTCTGCACCGCCGCCTACGCCCACGCCACGCTAGGCGCGCGCGCCATTCATGGCGAAACCGCCCTCCTCGCCGGCCAAGAACTCCATCGTCTGCGCGAAGCCGCTAGTTACGCCGCTCAATATGGCCTCTATGTTGCCGCCGGACACGGATTGACTTACCGCAACGTCGGCGCGGTGGCCGGCATGGGCAAAGTCGGCGAATTCAACATCGGCCACAACATTATCGCCCACGCGGTTTTCGTCGGTTTAGGCCAAGCCGTGCGCGAAATGCTTGACGCCATCCGCCGCGACAACCCGCATTAAGCCAATAGTTCCAAGTTTCAAGTTCAAGGTTCAAAGTTAAATGCTTAGGCGGCAATAGTTCTGCCTAACTCAGCCTTCTGCGTAAGGCGGTTTGACCTGCACGCGCCCGCCTGTGGTATCTTTACGTCCGTCGCCCCAACTCACCTGGCGGCCCATCACTAACTTGAACTACTTTAATTACTTTACCGAAATCGAAGAGGCGTTTGTGCGCCGGCGCGGGCGGCATCTGCTGTTGAGTCCCACGGATTGGGCCTTAATTGAAAGCTGGAAAACGCTGGGCGTGCCTTTGCACATAGCCCTGCGCGGCATCGAACAATCGTTTAATTCCTACGAATCCAAGCCGCGTCGCCGTTCTGTTAAGACGCTCTTTTACTGCCAAGAGGAAGTCGAAGCGCAGTTTGACGAATGGCTCGAAGCGCAAAAAGGCGCGGGGCCGGAAGGCGTGGAAACGGAAGCAGTTGACGACAACGAAGCCCTGCCGCGCGCGCCGGTGCTGGAACATTTGGCGCACGCGGCGGAATGCTTGCGCGAGGCCGTCGCCAACCGCCGGGCCGACGATTTTGCCGAGACGCTCACCCGCGCCGCCGTCGCTGTAAAGGAATTAGCCGCCGATTACGCGCGCGCCACACGGCCCGACCCCGAACGGCTGGAACAATCATTAAACGATTGGGAAAAACGTTTGGATGAAGCGTTGCTGGCGTCCGCTGCGCCAGAAGAAACCGCCCAAGCCCAAGCCTTAGCCGAAACGCAATTGCGCGGCTACCGCAAACAGATGGAAGCGGAAATCTACACGCAAACCACGCACAACCTCGTGCTCAAACGTCTGCGCGAACTGCACGGCGTCCCGCGCCTCAGTCTGTTTTATTTGTAGGGGGGAATGGGGGTTAGGGGTTGGGGAATGGGGGTTGGGGAATGGGGGTTGGGGAATGGGGAATGGGGAATGGGGAATGGGGA
>JAYVJN010000551.1:0-6504 GCA_043769325.1 Acidobacteriota bacterium | reverse complement strand
AAACAAGCCCGTGTGAAATCCCGCGCCGCCAAATCAAAGGCGAGGCGGGCCGCTTGCGCCAACATTTCCGCGCCGGCTTCGCAGAGCGTGTCAATGTTTATAAAATCTGGCGCAGCAATAAGTTGACCGGCGAGCAGTAAATTACTGAAAGAAGCGGTCATGGCCAGGCCCTGGTCATTGGTGGATTCGTCTAACACCAGACAAAAGGCGTTGGGCGCGGCTGCTAGTTGCGCCATCTGTCCCTGCCGGTTGCAGGTAATGACCAAATGGCGCGCGCGCGGATATTTCTTCAGCGTTTCTTCCAACACCGCCACACCTTCGGGACTAGCGCCGGAACGCGAGATAGACACCAACAAACAATCATCTGCGGGGCGCAAATAATCGTCCAACTCGGTTAGTAAAGTGGTGCTGGGAATGGCACTTGTGTGTTTGTAACCATTGCGTCGCCAGAGTGGAACGAGGCACTGCCCGATATAATCCGACGTGCCGGCCCCGCTGAAAATGACGTTTTCCGGTGGGCCGGCGGTTAAGAAATCGTCAACTGCCGCGCGGTTTTCTTGGACAAGTTGAAAGGTTGTGCGCCAGGTTTGCGGCTGTCGCGCAATCTCTTGGGGCGTATGTTGTAGTCCATGGCGCAACTGTTCGCCGGCAGAAAGTTCAAGTAATGCTTGAAGCGGATTGACACTCTTTGAATGATTCATCAGAATAGCTGAGTTTAGCCCAAGAAAATGTATTGCGAATGCTTTCGGACTGTATTATATTGTTGTTCGCAACGAAAGTAAAAGAAATAATTCGTAATTGACTGACTCATGGCAAGAGAACCGGAGTGGAGTAAAATCGTTGTCATCGGCGAGTTGAATGTTGACCTCATTGCCACCGGGTTGGCAAGCCCACCCGAATCGGGCCGGGAGATTTTAGCGACGGATTTTCAAATAGTTCTGGGTAGCGCGTCGGCGATTTTCGCTTGTGGGGCGGCGCGTTTGGGGCATCCGGTGAGGTTCGTTAGTCGGGTTGGCGATGATGATTTCGGGCGGTTTTGCCTGAAATCTTTGCGCGAGAAGGGCGTCTCCACCCGCCATGTTTTACGCGACGCAAATACGCGCACGGGCGTGACGATTGCTTTAAGCACAGCCCAAGACCGCGCTTTGGTGACTTATTTGGGTGCGATTGCGGAATTCGCGGAAACAGACGTGCCGCCGGACATTTGGCGCGGTTGCAAGCATTTACACCTGACTTCGTACTTTCTGCAAGAGCGTCTGCGGCCCGCTTTCCCGCGTTTGCTGGCGGCGGCGAAAGCGCACGGTTTGACGGTTTCGTTTGACCCCAATTCCGCGCCAACCAATGACTGGCCGGCAGAGATTCGGGAAACCATCGCGCAAAGCGATATTTTGTTCGTTAACGAAACCGAAGCGCGGCAATTGACGCAGACGACGGATAACGAAAAGGCTTTACAAACATTGAGTGAGCGTGTGCCGTGCGCGGTCATAAAATTGGGGGCTAACGGCGCAATTGGTTGGCGCAACGGCGCGACGGCGCGTGTTCCCGGGTTCCTCGCGCAAGTGGTGGACACAACGGGCGCGGGCGATTCTTTCGATGCCGGTTTTGTTCATGGCTGGCTGGCTGGCAAATCGCTAAGCGATTGTTTGGCAATGGGTAACGCTTGCGGGGCGTTGTCCGCGCAACACGCCGGCGGCACTGCGGGCCAACCCGACACCGCAACTCTGGCACGGTTTATCGCACAGTAAGGAGAGTTGTAACTATCCATTGTCAACTGTCAACTATCCACTATTTTCTAAAATTCAGTGGATAGTTGACAGCGCAAAGTTTACAGTTTCTTGAGCATGGCATTACTCGTTCCTAGCCGTAAATTGTTAGACGCCGCCCGTTTGTCGGGGCGGGCCGTCGCCGCGCTCAATTTTTACAACGCGGAGACTTTACGCGCCCACCTCAACGCGGCAAACGCGGCGGGCGCGCCCATCATTTTGCAGACGACGGAAGCGACGATAAACTATCTCGGCATTGGGCTTGCGGTGGCGATGGCGCGAGCGGCGGCGGACGAAGCGGAGCAACCCCTGTCGCTGCATTTAGATCACGGCGCGGGTTACGAACTGGCGGCGCGTTGCGTAGAGGCGGGCTATACGTCGGTGATGATTGACGGCTCAAAGCTGCCGTTTGCCGAAAACGTGGCCGTGACGCGGCGCGTGGTTGAAATGGCGCACGCGGCGGGCGTTTCGGTTGAGGGTGAATTAGGCCACATCGCGCACAACGACGACGGCGGGGCCGCGAGTGATTTTTTCACGCGGCCCGACGACGCAAAACGCTTTGTTGAGGAAACGGGTGTGGACGCGCTGGCCGTCGCCATCGGCACGGCGCACGGTTTTTACAAAGGCGAAGTAAAGCTGGATTTCCCGCGCTTGCAACAGATACGCGACGCGGTGGGCGGCGTGGCGTTGGTTTTACACGGCGGTTCGGGCGTGCCGGACGCGCTCATGCAAGAGGCAATTCGTTGCGGCATCGCCAAAATCAACTTCGGCACTGAGCTAAAAAACGCCTTCACGCGGGCCGTGAAAGCGTCGTTAATGGCAAGCGATGACATTGATTTGCGCCGCACCTTTGCGCCGGCAATTCAGGCGGTGCAAGAGGTTGCGGCGGCAAAGATTCGGGTTTGTCAAATGAAGATTTAGCCACAGATTTACACAGATTCACACAGATTGCGGACAAGGCCAGTTCATGTTTTATCCGTGTAAATTTGTGTAAATCTGTGGCTAAACTCTTCTTGGAGAAGCGTATGACGCATTTTAACTGGTTATTGGACGGCAGCATCGTGGGCGTTTATTTGCTCGTGACGATGGCGGCGGGGCTCTGGGTGCGGCGATACGTCGGCGGGGTTGAGGACTTTCTCGTGGCGGGGCGCGAGATGGATATGTACCTCGGCATCGCAAGCCTGGCGGCGACAGAATTCGGCATCGTCACTTGTATGTACACGGCGCAGAACGGCTACAAGTTTGGCTTTGCCGGCGCGACGCCGGGGATTCTGATGGCGGCGGCGATGCTCTTTGTCGGCTTAACCGGCTTTTGCATCAAGCCTTTGCGCGATTCCGGCGTGATGACCATCCCCGAACTCATAGAAAAACAGTTTGGCCCCAACATACGCTGGGCGGCGGGCGTGGTGATTGTCTTGGGCGGCTTGCTCAATATGGGCGTTTTTCTGCGCGTGGGCGGGCAATTTCTGGTTTTGGTTTCCGGTATGGATGTAAAATATCTGGAAATTATGATGACCGCGCTGCTTATAGGCGTGGCGGCCTACACGATTTTGGGCGGGATGCTCTCGGTCTTGGTGACGGATTTTCTGCAATTCGTGGTGATGAGCGTCGGGCTGATTGTCGTGACGGTGTTGATTCTAATGAATGTCGGCTGGGAAAAGATGGTTACGACGGTTGAAACGCAATACGGCGCGGGCGGCTTTAACCCTTTTGTCAACCCCGATATGGGCTGGCAGTATGTCCTTTTTAATGCGCTACTTAACACGGCGGCGGTCTTGACCTGGCAGACCACGATTGCCCGCGTGCTGGCGGCGAAAAACACTGAGACGGGCCGCAAAATCTACACGCGCACGAGCTTCTTTTTCGTCTGCCGGTTTCTGATACCGGGTCTGTGGGGCATTGCGGCCTTGGCGACGCTGGGGCCGGTGGCGGCGGGCGTAGATTCTTTGGAAATGATGCCGCGTTATTTGGGTTTGGTCGTGCCGGCGGGCGTCATGGGCCTGATGATTGCGGCGATGCTGGCGGCGGATATGTCAACGGATTCTTCTTATATGCTGACCTGGGGCAGCGTGATTTACAACGACATCATGGCCCCTTTCCGGCGCGGGCGCGAGTGGTCGGAGAAGAAAGGCTTGCTGATAAACCGCTTCATCGTGGCCGGCATCGGCGTCTTTTTGTTGTTCTACGGACTCTGGTACAAACCCGAAGGCGCGTTGTGGGATTACCTCACGCTGACCGGCACGATTTACCTGGCGAGCATCTCCATCATCCTGATAGCTTGCTGTTACTGGCCCCGCGCCAATAGTTGGGGGGCGGCAGCGGCGATTGTCATCAGCGCGGCCTTGCCGATAGGCTTTCTCGTGATGCAGAAGAATTCCACCACACGAGACTTAGCCCAAAGCATCGGCCCGCATTACGCCGGCATTGCGGCCTTTGTCGGTTCGGCGTTGGCGATGGTCTTGGGTTCGTTGTTGAAGCCGCAAGTAAGAGAAGTAAGAATTTAACGCAGAGACGCAAAGGCGCAGAGGCGCAGAGGCGCAGAGACGGAAAATTTATGAAAACTTTCTGGTTTTTACTAACGGCGGCGTGCCTCGTATGGTACTCAACTGTAACGGTTTACGTCGCGTTCAAGGGCGCAGGCGACATCAAGGGGATGTTGGCGCGTTTGGCGAACAAAGCTAACGCTAATAAAGAGCGTTAAAATTTGAAAGGGAAAGGCAAATTATGGCAAAAGTAGCAATTAAAAGTTTAGGCGTGCTTTCTGTGGCTAAGATGTACGCTGCGTTGATGGGGATTTTCGGGCTGATAATCGGCGTCATCTATGGGCTTATTATCATCTTGTTCGGGGCCGCTATTCTGAGTAGTGGTGCGCGAGAAGCTACCGGGGCTGGGGCTGGTAGCATTATCGGCGGCCTGTTGGCGATGATTGGCATCCCGATTTTCTATATGGTGTTCGGTTTTATCGGCGGGGCTATAACAGCCTTTGTTTACAACATTGTGGCGGGCGTGGCGGGCGGCGTCGAAATGGATATTGAGAACATCTAATTAAGGCAAAGTGACTGATAAAGAGTTACAAGACCCGTTCTTGGCGTTGGTTACAGCGCGGGCCGAGGTTGACTTGCGCCTGTCGGATTTTGCGCCGCGCCCGATGTTGCAGACGCCGCAAACCAATGTTCTGCGGCCCAAATTCCCCGCGATTGATTTTCACAATCACCTGGACGCGCAAGACCCCGACGAAATGCTGCGCGTGATGGACGAATGCGGCGTCGAACGCATCGTTAATATCACCATGAAAACGGGCGACGCGGCCCTGGCGATGCTGGACAAATTCCACCACCCGCGCTTTGCCTCTATCGCCTGGATGGATTGGACGGACTTACACACAGCAGATTTTTGGCAGCGTTCGGTGGAGCGTCTGGAACGATTTGTAGAACGCGGCGCGGGCGGGCTTAAAATATGGAAAGACTTGGGTTTAACCCTGCGCGACGCGGACGGGACGCTCTTGCGCGTAGATGATGAACGCCTCGCGCCTTTGTTTGAGAAGGCTGCTGAATTGGGCGTTCCCGTCATGTTTCACACCGCCGACCCTGACGCCTTTTTTCAACCCATAGATAGATTTAACGAGCGTTACGAAGAACTAGCCGCGCATCCCGCTTGGGGCTGGCACGGCTCCTTTTACGGCAAAGACGAATTGTTGGCCCAACGCGACGCGGTTTTCCAACGCCACCCACGCACTGCTTTCATCGCCGCGCACATTGCCGAAAAGCCCGAAAATCTGGCGTATGTATCCGCTCTGTTGGACGCGAACTCCAATCTTTACATAGACATCGGGGCGCGTATCGCAGAATTAGGGCGGCAACCCTACACGGCCCGCGAGTTTTTCCTGAAATACGCGGACAGGATTCTGTTCGGAACGGATTTAGTCCCCGATGCGGAGATGTACCGCTTGCACTGGCGGTTTCTGGAAACCGCAGACGAGTATTTCGATTACCCTTCGCACGCCTCGCGGCAAGGGCGTTGGCAAATTTACGGGCTGCATCTGCCGGATGACGCGCTACGGAAAATCTATCGGGAGAATGCGCTAAAACTTTTATGAGCCAACGGATTACACGGATTACACAGATTAAGAAATAAGAAATATGGGAAGGCGAAAGAAGCAAAAGGGGGAAGCAGCAAACTAAGTAAGTTTGAGGAGGATTGGCGTAAGTAAACCGCTTTTAAGTCTTTAATCTGTGTAATTTGTGTAATCTGTTGGCAAAAAATAAGGAGAAACTTCCATGAGCGAATTTTTGTATAAAGAGTTGTCCTACAAGGTTATAGGGTTAGCGATGGAAGTGCATCGCAAGTTGGGTTACGGCTTTATGGAAAGCGTCTATGAGAATGCCCTGATGGTTTTGTTGCGTCGTGAAGGCATCATGGCAGAGCAGCAGGTTGAGATAGAAGTCCTTTTTGAAGGCGAAGTAGTGGGCAAATTCATCCCCGATGTTTTGGTTGAAGGCAAGATAATTTTGGAACTAAAAGCCCAAGAGACGCTGCTGGATATTCACCGCGCCCAAACCCTCAACTACATCAAAGCGACTGGCATTCGCGTGGCTTACCTCATCAATTTTGGCAAGAAAAGCCTCGAATACGAGCGGTTTATGGGTGTAATCAAAAGTGAAGCGGGCCGGTATGCGGCTGCGCCGCTCCGATGTGCGGCGATGGCTATGCCTCGCCGTGAAAATGGCCCCAGGAGGCTATG
>JAYVJN010000550.1:0-3382 GCA_043769325.1 Acidobacteriota bacterium | reverse complement strand
GCCATAATTCATCTGGGAGCAATAAACTATGTCGCATAACCTTCGCCGTCACCTGGCTTGTTTCTTACTATTATTCGGTTGCATCG
The DNA here is from genome assembly GCA_043769325.1 of Acidobacteriota bacterium. Lineage (GTDB taxonomy): Bacteria > Acidobacteriota > Blastocatellia > Pyrinomonadales > Pyrinomonadaceae > JAYVJN01. Next base: position 3,296 of record JAYVJN010000550.1, on the reverse strand, counting down.
CGTTTGCGTTGCCCACGCACGCGCAAGACCTGGACGATGTAACCATCACAGGCCGCGTCTTGGACACCAATAACGCGGCGATTCCGGGTGCCAAAGTGACCGCCACTTTAGAAGCCACCGGCGCAACGCGCACTGTCACCGCCGACGCCGAAGGCCGTTACCGCATCATCGAACTCAAGCCCGGTACTTACACTTTAACCGTCATTGCCGGCGGCTTCGCCGAAAACAAGTTCTCCAACATCGTGACCGTCGCCGGCCAAAACGTGCAACTCGACGCGCCGCTCTCGCCGCAAGGCGCAACCGTCGAAATAGAAATAAGCGACGACACCGCGCCGCCGATTGACACCACGCGCACGGTCGTAGGCGGCACTGTCGGTTCGCAACAACTGGAAGATTTACCAAATAACTCGCGCTCCCCATTGGACTTGATTTTTACGCTTGGCGGCGTCACGGAAGAGCCTCTTTCCACCCGCGACATTGCTGAAGACAGGGGCCGTACAACTGGTACTGTAGTAGAAGAAGCAGGGGTTTTTGCTCTGGCCGGAGGGCCGGCCTATTCCAATAACATCACTTTGGATGGGTTGGACAATAACGATGACCGCGGGGCCACCTTTCGCTTTCAACCTTCGCTTGAAGCAGTCCAAGAGGTGCAGGTTATTACCAATCAATTTTCAGCGGAGTATGGGCGTGCGTCAGGTGGGCGCGTCAACATCACCACTCGCAGCGGCACGAACAAGTATCGCGGGCGTCTCTTTTATTTTTTCCGCGATGAAGCCTTGAATGCGAACACCGCGCGTAACACTTCGCTGGGCTTGAAACGGTTGCCGCTGCAAGAAAACAACCCAGGTTTCACCTTTGGCGGGCCGATAGTGTTGCCAAAGATTTACGATGGTCACAAACGCACCTTTTTCTTCACCGCTTACGAATACGACAACATCTTTGATTCTGTGCAGGTAGATACGCTGGTGCCGACTACGCAAAACCCCATCTTTCCTTTGCCAGCGCCGACTAACAGTACTGTACGCACTGAGTTGGTGGGCGGCATTTACCCTGGACTCACGCCGTTAAGCATCGGCCCGTTTTTAGAAAAAGTGACGACACCTGCTCGTAATACGACCTGGACAACCAAGGTTGACCACCGCTTCACAGACAAACACGACATAAGCGGCTCGTATCTCGTTGGTCGTCTGCGCAATTTGCGCCAAGTTGCCGGAGGAACACGTTTGCTGGAATCGTTAATTGGCAGAACACGCAATTCGGATGCGGTAGCGTTTTCTGACAATTACATCATTTCTCCGAATCTCGTAAACCAGTTAAGAGGGCAGTATTCAAGGCTAACACCGGCACTCGTCGCGCCGGAAAGCCGCGCTCCGGTGGTGCTGATAGCGATTCGTGATAATGTCAATCCAAGTTTTACCGGAACAAATGGAGGCACGCTGGTTACAGGTAATTCAACCACAGGGGCAACCGACCGCAAAGAAACGCGCTTTCAAATTCAAGACTCCTTGGTCTTTTTAAAAGGCGCACACGCTTTCAAGTTCGGTGGTGATTTCCAACGTATTCACTCAACTTTTATTGATTTAGGCGATGCCACCGGCACGTTTAATTTTAACTCTGTGGCTGATTTTTTTGCTAACAGGGTGCTGCGCTATCGTCACAATTTCAATACGGAATCCACGCAAACCAATAATTACTTCGGGGGGTTCATACAGGATCAGTGGCGTTTACGTCAGGGCCTGACATTTAGTTATGGCGGGCGTTATGAGAACGAAAGCATTATCAATGACCGCAACAACTTCTCGCCGCGCATCGCGCTTGCTTACGCGCCCAAAGATTCTGCTAAAACAGTAATCCGTCTCGGTTTCGGCAGCTTTTATAATCGTGTTCTGCTCCGCACGGTGGACGATTTCTCGCTTGGCAGATCACGCCTCGCGCTTGACACCAATACCATTGCCGGAACCCAAACAAGCGGTACCCGTATGACCGTGCTGGATCAAATCCGTCCCCCAACAGTATTGACGGCTGATTCGCCCATCGTGCAGCAATTTGCGACAACCAGCACAACATTCAACCGTCGCTTGAATCCCAACATAAAAATCTCTGAAAGCTACCAATTCAACGCCGGCTTTGAGCGTGAGATTGGGCAAAAGTTAGTTTTCGAGGCCAATTTCACCTATAATCGCGGCGCTCACCTGTGGCGTGAATTTAATGCCAATGCGCCCATTTTACCGGCTGGATTCAGCGATTTTGCCGCTTATTTGACATCACGCTCTTTCGATAACACCGCCATCAACGGGGTACGCCCGATTTCCTCCAGCGCGGCTAACACAGTGCGCTTCGCCATCGGGTCACTGACTGATAACACTATTCCCCCAGCCGTGAACGGTGTCACAACATTCAACCTGAATGCTCCAAGCTCTACTACAACGCTCAATGCTGCTCTCGCTACTGTGCGGAATTTGCGCCCCAATCCGGCGATTACGCAATTTGAAGAGTTGATTTCGGTAGGTGACAGCAAATATCGCGGCCTAACGCTCGAACTAAGACGTCGTGTGAGCCGCATCAATGGCTTTGGCGTCTCTTTCCGCGGTGTCTATACGCTTTCCAGACTAATTGATGATGGCGTTGTTAATACTAGTAGTGCAGTTGTGGCGGGCGATTTTAATCGGGAAAACTCCCGTAGCTTGCAAGACCGCCGACACCGTTTCACCTTTTCAGGCAGTCTTGACACGCCGCGTATGTTGGGCCGTCTGCGTTTCTCGCCGATTTTACGCATCGCTTCCGGCGCGCCTTTCAACCTCAGCGCGGGCGGTGTTGACCGTAATCTTGACGATGTAAGCAATGACCGCACAAATTTCTCTGGCGACATCAGCCAGATTATCTTCCGGCAACCAGGTTCGCCCTTTAACGCAGCACTGGCCGCGCAGTTCACACAACCGACGATTGGCACAGTGGGCAACCTCTCGCGTAATGCCGGACAAGGGCCGGGTTTCTATATTTTTGACCTAAATATGACGCGCGAATTTCGCATCAAAGAAAAAATGCGCTTACGCCCGGTTATTGAAGTCAATAACATCTTCAACCGTACCACTTACAGTTACGGCTCAGACTTCATTAACTTTAACCAGACAAGCGCAACCTTCCAAAACACTTTCCTGGTGCCGCAACGCACCTTGCGCCACCGTCAAATGAGGCTAGGCTTGCGGTTTGACTTCTAACCGCCGCAACTCACAGCAGACGCGCCGGACGCAATAACGCAAGGTCGTTTATTGCGTCCGGCGTGTGTTTGCGGCCCG
>JAYVJN010000549.1:0-4019 GCA_043769325.1 Acidobacteriota bacterium | reverse complement strand
CCAGCATTTTAAGTGTTGCGCTTGCAAGTCTTTATCCAACCAAATGCGCCAGCCGGCGGCGCGCAAACGATAGCCTAATTCGATGTCTTCAACGGCGGGCGCGGGAAATTGCTCCGCGTCAAAACCGCCGACGGCGACAAAAGCTTCGCGCCGCACGGCCCCGCAACCGGCCCAAAATGTCGCCGCTTCGCCGGCGTTTTGTTGGTGGAAAAAGTGGTGCGCCAGATTCTTGTACTGCGAGACAAAGTTGGGCGCGGCGGGCGCGGCGTCGTAAGAGCCAAAGACCGCCGCCACGTCGGGCCGTTGCCCGAAAGCGGCGCGTAAACGATTAAGCGCACATGGTTTAACCACGACATCGGCGTCCACAAAGAACAGTATCTCGCCTTGCGCGTAACGCGCCCCCAGATTTCGCGCCGCCGCCGGCCCTTGACGATGCAGCGTTTCAATTACCCGCGCTCCGTATTTTTTTGCCAGCGCGACGGAATCATCGGTTGAACTATCGTTGACAACGATGATTTCACACTTTGCGCCCGCCAACGCGAGCAACGCCGGTAGGCTCTTAGGCAAATGTTCCGCGCCGTTGTAAACCGGCATAATAACCGACACAAACAACTCGCCGAGTTGCCGCACGCTACGGCTAACCAATTGCGGCACAAGCGGTTGCGTCTTTTCCGCGAGCCGCAAATCAGCCTCCGCGCCGGTGCTTTCCTCGTGGTAATCCTCATCGGCGTTGACGCCCCAAACGTCATGCTTTTCGCCCAAATGGTTACGCGCCGCCAGCATCGCGGTCAGCATTGAATGGTCTTGGTTATTGTATTTGTGCAGCCCGTTGCGCCCCGCGAGTTGCAGATTTTCCAGCGTCGCCAGAAATTCGCGCACCGTCGCCAACGCTTCCCGATACCCCGCGTCATAGACCGGATAGGCTTTCGTTACGCGCATTACTTTTCCGTCTTCGATTTCATCCTCCCGCGCTAAACCAAGCTGCGCCAACTCTTGACGACCTAACGCGAGCAATTCGGCGTCGGTCATGTTCCATAATCCGTCGCCCTCAAAACAAAAATACTCCAGGCCCAGACAAGTTTTTTCCGCATCTGGCACCATGTCCGCGCTCCAATTTTTGAAGTTTTGAATGCGGCCCAATTTTATTTCCGGTTCGTGGATGTACAGCCAGTTGTCCGGGAAAAGTTCGCGGCGGTTGACGATGAGCGCGACGATTAGGAAATCGCGGTAACTCAATTTGTCGGCGGCGGCGCGAACTTCGGGCGGCGCGGGCGGGTCGAGTTTACGGATTAAGTCGCGGAGCGGCAAACTGCTGATAAACCCATCTCCGGCAACAGTTTCGCGCCGCCCTTCGCATTCAATTTCCACTTCCGCCACGCGGCCCGCGTGCCAAGACAGGCGCGTCACGTCAGCGTTGCGGCGCACTTCTCCGCCCTGTTGCGCGACCAATTCGCTCATCCGTTCCCACATCATGCCGGGGCCCAGACGCGGGTAATCAAATTCTTCGATGAGCGTTTTAATGACGCCCGCTTTATTTTGCGCCGCCGGTTTCCACAAGAGATTTTTCAAAATGGCGGGGACGGATAAGCCGCGTATGCGCTGTGCGGCCCAATCCGCGCGGATTTCGCTGCACGGCGCGCCCCACACTTTTTCGGTGTAAGTCTTAAAGAATGTTTGATATAAACGCCGTCCGAAACGGTTTGTCACCCACTGTTCAAAGGTTTCTTCGGGGCCTTTCGGCATGATTGCCACGCGCAGATAACTCAGGCCGATGAGCAGGCTATTGACCAACCCCAGATTGCGTAACGTCGGGCCTAATTTAAGCGGGTACGGGAAAAATTTGCGGCGGTAATAGATGCGCGAAAGGCGCGGGCGGCGCAGAAAATCGGCTGCGGGCAAGACTTCGCGCCAGATGCGTTCAACGGCTTCCACTTTGGTGAAAAAGCGGTGGCCGCCGATGTCAAAACGGTAGCCTTGATGCTCTACGGTTTTGGCCAGGCCGCCGACCTGCGCGTCTTTTTCTAAGACGATGGCGGAGATGTTGGCCTTCCCAAGTTCGTAAGCGGCAGTTAGTCCGGCCGGGCCACCGCCAAGAATGACGACACGCGACGCCAGGGGTTCAGTTAATGCCATAGTTTTAGGTGGTAAGCAGGTGCGAAAAAGTTTTCCGGCATAATGCGGAAGCCCGCACTTAGTCAAGGGCGCAAAGGGCACACTTGACTAAGTGCGTGTTTCTGCATTCGGGTTATGCCCGAAAACATAGCCTTACCTGCTTATCAGATATGTAACCTGCCACTTGAAGCCGTCTCGAACCGGACGAGTCCAAACGGGCGAGCCAGAATTTTCAGCCAGGGCCAGCCGTAATCCGCTGCGTTGCAAAATTCCCCACAAACCATTCTAACTACAATAATTCCAACAGTTGCCGGTGCAATTTGGCGGCGTTATAATCGCGCTCCACAGTGCTGCGGGCAGCTCTTCCCAAGTTATCTGCCAGACGTTTATTATTTAACAGTTTTACGACACAACCGGCAAGTTCCGCCACGTCGCGTTCCGCCGCCAGCAATCCCGTCACGCCGTCTTCCACCAATTCGGGAATCCCCGCGTGGCGCGTGCTGACGACGGGCAAACCTGTTGCCATCGCTTCCATCAACACAACCGGAATGCCTTCACTGTCACCCGTCGCGTCCGTGTGGCTGGGCGCGAGAAAAATATCTGCCGCCGCCAGTTGCGCGAGAATTTGTTCCTCTGTGCCGGCTCCGTGTAATTTGACGAATGATTGCAAGCCTAAGTCGGAAATTGCGCGCTCCAATTGTGAACGCAAAGGGCCATCTCCGATGATGTGATATTCCAAAGCGGGGTGCGTGGCGGCCACTTGCGCCACCGCCGCGAGGCCGTCGGCGATGCCTTTTTTTGGCACTAAACGCCCTACTGTCAATATCTTCACCGGCGCGTCCGAGGGGCGCATCCGTTCAAGATAAGCAAATTGCCGGCAATCCACGCCCATCCGGTGCACGCGAATTTTCTCCGGCGGACAACCGCCTTGCGCCAGCAAATCCCGGCAATGCTCACTGATAGACAGAAAAACATCCCCGTTTTGCCAAAGCGGACGATAATAATGCGGCCCGCAACCTGGCGGATAATCGTAAACATCCGCGCCGTGAAAAAACGTCACTAATTTGCCGCGCAAAGCCCCAATCTCGCGCAGACGGACACCACGCAAACCGTTCGCCGCGAAATGGCAAAGTACCGCATCGTAATCGCGTCCGCGCCGCAAAAAAGGCAATGCGGAATAGTACAAACGCAACGAACCGGCCCAGGCCCCGTGCTGAAATACATTCAAAGACCGCGCCACTACCGGCTTGGCGGCGAAATTTTGCGCTCTCCAACGAGGCCACGCTTGGCGCACCCGCGTGCTCCAAGTTTCCGGCAACTTTTCGTAAAAGGTATGCTCCGGCAACTGATAGCGGGCCACCGCCGGATGCGTCGCGGACTCTGGGCGCGGCCTTTCGGCGTAGATGTCAACTTCTTGCCCCAAATCCAGCAAACCTGTGATTTGGTTCAAGATAAACGTCTCGGACAAAGCCGGAAACTCGCCCACAAGAAACGCTATTTTCATCTGCTACGAAGCCAGTAGAAGAAGATATACTTCGCACGGGCACAATTGGAGTATTGAGAGACGCCACAAGTCAGTACCGGAAGCGGTAGCGCCCGGGTCGCAACTGAGGTGAATGGTGGCGTTAAGACAACCCCGTCGCTACCGCTTCGGGTACTGACCTGTTTCTCCGATTGTGCCCGTGTTGAGTATAGTAATTCCTACTGGCGACCCCGCCGGAAAGTCAGTGGCGGAGACCGCGACGGCGGCGGCGGTTCGCGCCTGATTAGGCAACGCGCCCTTACTGACTACTGATACGCTTTCCAACTAGAAACTGTGCATTAAGCTGGTCAAGAGCGGGAGTAAACTACCCTTCCCAACCTGCCAGGTTGCCGAAACAAAGGTTACTTTGGTTATCTCGTGGTCA
>JAYVJN010000548.1:0-3062 GCA_043769325.1 Acidobacteriota bacterium | reverse complement strand
AGTTGAGGCTAAACCATTCCTGACCAATACTTTCTTGGCCGGCAATGATGGCTGGACACCAACCGTTAATGAGTTTGGCTGGCAATCGTCGCATCCGCCGACCTTTTTCAAACTGGTAAACTGGAACGACGCGCTCGAACAACAACCGCTTTGGTATCCCACCGACGAAGCCACGCGCATCGCCAACGGCGTCATCGCCTATCAGTACGATTGCGGCGGTTGGCCGAAAAATATAGACATGGCCGCCATGCTCACGCAGCAGGAAAAGGCCGTCCTCGCTTCGGAAAAATCATCCGGCGACAAAGCCACGATTGACAACGGCGCAACGACTAAACAGTTAATGTATCTCGCCAAAGTCATCACGGCCAAGAACATAGAACCGCACAAAGCCTCGTTTAATAAAGGTTTGGACTATCTTTTCGCCGCGCAGTACGCCAATGGCGGCTGGCCGCAATTCTACCCGCTCAAAAAAGATTATTCGCGCCACATCACTTACAACGACGACGCGATGATTGACGTTTTGAAGTTGCTGCGCGACGTGGCGAAAAAGAAACCCGATTACGCTTTTGTTGACGAAGAACGCCGCCTGAAAGCCGAAAAAGCCGTCGCCAAAGGTTTGGAATGTATTCTCAAAACACAAGTTAAGGTCAACGGCAAACTCACCGTCTGGGCCGCGCAACACGACGAAGTAACATTCGCGCCTGCCGCCGCACGGACGTTTGAACCCGCCTGTCTGACCGCCGGCGAGAGCGTCGGCATCGTCAAGTTTTTAATGTCGGCAGAGCAAACACCGGAAACCGTCGCCGCCATCGAAGCCGCGACGGAATGGTTTCGCGCCGCGCAGTTAAACGGCATTCGCTGGACAAAAGAGCATACCGTCGTCAAGGACGCAAACGCGCCGCCCCTGTGGGCCAGGTTTTACGAAATCGGTGGCAATCGCCCCATTTTCATCGGGCGTGACGCCATTATCCGCTACAACGTCAACGAGATAGAGGCCGAACGGCGCAACGGCTACGCCTGGTATGTGGACGCGCCCAATGATTTGCTGAACAAAGATTATCCCAAGTGGAAAGCGCGGCAAGAAAAAGGCAACTCGTGATTGGAGCGCGGACAGCCTTGTCCGCAAACGAGCCGATAGGCGAGTAACCAACTCGCGCCAGAGGCTGCTTTCTTTGTAATGGGCCTGTGCCGCAACCATTTTTCGCGCCTTGCGCTCATGCGGACAAGGCTGTCTGCGCTCCAGTCGTGAGCGTCTCAATTATAATATGGCTATTACTCGTCGAGATTTTATCCAAGGTTTGGCTTTCGCCGGGGCCTTCGCGCCGCAGCTTTTCGCCCAACAAAACCAAGGCTGGGCGCAAGTGCCGGACATTCTGCGCCGCATCAAGCCGCCCAAGTTTCCCAAGCGCGATTTTGCCATCACAAAATTCGGCGCGAAGGGCGACGGCGTGACCGATTGCACACAGGCTTTTCGTGACGCGATTGCCGCTTGCCACAAAGCCGGCGGCGGGCGCGTGGTTGCGCCGGCGGGCGCGTGGCTGACGGGCGCAATTCACTTGCAAAGCAACGTCAATCTGCACGTTACAGCCAACGCGACGATAAAATTCAGCAAAGACGCGGAGAAATACTTGCCAATCGTGTTTTCGCGTTGGGAAGGCATGGAATTGATGAATTACTCGCCCTTCATCTACGCTTTTGAGCAAGAAAACATTGCGGTTACGGGCGCAGGCGTGCTTGACGGACAAAGCCACGAGAGTTTTTGGCGGTGGCACGGCAACAAAAAATACGGCTGGCAGGAAGGGATGCCCAACCAAAAAGCAGACCGCGCCAAGTTGTACGAAATGATGGACAAGGGCGTCCCCGTTGAGCAACGCATTTTCGGCGCGGGGCATCATCTGAGGCCGCAATTCATCCAGCCTTACCGTTGCCAAAATGTTCTCATCGAAGGCGTTACCATCAAAGATTCGCCGATGTGGGAAGTCCACCCCGTCCTGTGTAAAAACGTCACAGTGCGCGGCGTCAAAATTTCCAGTCACGGCCCCAACAACGACGGCTGCGACCCCGAATCTTGCCAGGACGTGCTGATTGAAAACTGTTTTTTCGACACCGGCGACGACTGCATCGCCATCAAATCGGGGCGCAACGGCGACGGGCGACGCCTCAACGCGCCGACGGAAAATATCATCATACGCGGCTGCGTGATGAAAGACGGGCACGGCGGCATCACCGTCGGCAGCGAGATTTCGGGCGGCGTGCGGAATCTGTTCGCGGAAAATTGCCGGCTTGATTCGCCCAATCTTGACCACGCCTTGCGCGTCAAAAACAACGCCTCGCGCGGCGGGCTGCTGGAAAATTTCTATTTCCGCAACATCACCGTCGGGCAGGTGGCGCACGCCGTCATCACCATTGATTTCAACTACGAAGAAGGCGCGAAAGGCGGCTTTACGCCCGTCATGCGGAACTACGTCGTGGAAAAACTCCGCAGCGGCAAGAGCAAACACGGCTTCGACATTCAGGGTCTGGCAAATGCCCCCGTCTATGATGTCCGTTTGTCCGATTGCGTGCTGGAAAATGTTGAGAGCGGTAATGTTATCGCCAACGTCAAAGGCGCGACACTGAAAAACGTGCGGCTCAACGGCAAGTTTTTAGAAGAATTAAAATAGCCGCTGCGCCAAACGAACTATCAATTATCCACTGTCAACTAGCAACTATTTTCGGTTATTATTTGTTATCAGTTCACAATACATAGCTGAAAGTTGACAGTTTGCGTATCACCACTAAATCATGAAACGACACTCTTTATTACTGATTTTATTAGCTTTATTCGCCGTCTCCGCGCACGCGCAAAAGCGGCCCGTGACGATTTATCTGGCCGGCGATTCGACGATGGCCGATAAAAAACCGGACAAGAGGCCCGAAACCGGCTGGGGCGAATTTTTGCCGTATTACTTTCAACCCAATCAGGTTATCGTCGCCAATCACGCCATGAACGGGCGCAGCACTAAGTCTTTTCTGGCCGAGGGGCGTTGGCAAAAAATCCTTGACGCGCTCCAACCGGGCGA
>JAYVJN010000547.1:0-6396 GCA_043769325.1 Acidobacteriota bacterium | reverse complement strand
GTCAGTACCGGAAGCGGTAGCGCCCGGGTCTCAACGCAGGTGACGGGTGGCGTGAGAACAACCCCGTCGCTACCGCTCCGGGTACTGACTTGCGCGCACCATCGCTCAGATTATGACCGTTGACGGTATAACCGCCGGAATACCTTTGCTTACCTGCTTATCTGTGGAATCTGTGGAATCTGTGGCAAAAATTCTTTTTCCTGAACGCCGTCAGCGACGTGATAAAGTCACCCTGAGTTTCGCATAACTCATTCGCGCAAAACGACACAACACGCTTACTGACGTGCGCGTTTCTGCCTTGGTAGTCAAATAAGGAGATAGTTTGTGAACCGTGTCTTTTTGCTGGCTGTAATGATGTCTTGGGCCTCCGTTTTTGGCGCAGTGTGGTGGACGTTTCGCCTCAGCGTCAAAGCGCGCGCAGAAAACGCGCCGCAAGATTCGGCCCACGATTTAACCGGCGATTTCCGCAAGCATCAAAATTTCCGTTCGCGTTTTCTCAAACATGACCGCGATGTCTTGGTCTATCTGCCGCCGGATTACGAAGAAAATAAGCAACACCGCTATCCCGTGCTTTACCTGCACGACGGGCAAAATCTCTTCGACGGCAAGACGGCGTTCGGCCAAGAGTGGCGGGTTGACGAAACCGCGCAGCAACTCATCGAATCCGGCGCGATTGAGCCGTTGATTATCGTCGGCGTCTATAACACCGGCGACCGCACCGACGAATATACGCCCAACAACGACCCCAAATACAAAGTCGGCGGCCTCGCGGACAGATACGGGCGAATGCTGACCGAAGAACTCAAGCCGTTTGTTGACGCCAATTACCGCACCCTGCCTGACGCCGCACACACCGGACTCGGCGGTTCGTCGTTGGGCGGTTTGGTGACGCTCTATCTGGCGATGAATTACCCCAACACCTTCGGGCGCATCGCCGTCATTTCACCTTCCGTCTGGTGGGGCGATAAGCATATCCTCAAAGCCGTCCACGCTTTACCAAACAAACTGCCGTGCCGCATCTGGCTCGACATGGGCACCGACGAAGGCGGCGAAGAAGCCGCGCTACACCTCAACAACACCCGTAGTTTGCGCGACGAATTACTGGCGAAAGGCTGGCGTTTGGGCAGCGAACTCTACTACTTTGAGGCCGCCGGCGCGGGCCATAACGAAGGGGCCTGGGCTGACCGTATGGACTTGATACTGCGCTTCCTGTTTCCGCGTCAGTAAAAAAACTATGCTTTACGAATTGCGCTTTTCTTTATGACAAGCTAAATTTTGCTTATAGTGTCGCCGCGCTATTTTTTCACAGAGGCGATAAAAAAGCATGAACTTTTCATTTACTGACGAACAAATACAAATAAAGATGAGCGTGCGCGAATTTGCGGAAGGCGAAATCAAGCCGCACGTTATGGAATGGGACGAGTCGCAGCACTTTTTCGACGAACTGCGCCCAAAACTGGCAGAACTCGGTTTGCTGGGCGTGATTTTCCCCGAACTCTACGGCGGCGCGGGGCTGGGTTATGTGGAATACGCCACGATTATTGAAGAACTGGCCCGCGTGGATGGTTCTGTCGGGCTATCCGTTGCCGCGCATAACTCCTTGTGTTCCAATCATATCTATATGTTCGGCGACGAACAGCAGCGCGAGAAATACCTCATCCCGCTGGCGCGTGGGGAACACTGGGGCGCGTGGGGCCTGACCGAAGCGCAAGCCGGTTCCGACGCCTCCGGCACGCGCACCAACGCCGTCCGCAAAGGCGACGGATGGGTCGTCAACGGCTCGAAAAACTTCATCACCCACGCCATCACGGGGAAAACCTGTGTCGCCGTAGCCATGACAGACCGTTCTTTGGGCAACAAGGGCATCACGGCCTTTGTGTTTGAGAAAGGAATGGACGGCTTTTCGCCCGCCAAAAAGGAAAATAAGGTCGGGATGCGGGCTTCGGAAACCGCCAGCATCACCTTTGAGGATTGCTATATCTCTGACGCGCAAAGGCTTGGCGAAGAGGGCGAAGGCTTTGCCCAAGCCATGCAGGTCTTGGACGGCGGGCGCATCTCCATCGCCGCCTTGTCCGTGGGCATCGCGCAAGGGGCCTACGAGTGCGCCGTCAAATACGCCAAAGAGCGCGTGCAATTCGGCAAACCCATCGCCGATTTCCAGGCTATACAGTTCAAACTCGCGGACATGGCGACGCAAATCGAAGCCGCGCGTTTGCTTACTTTACGCGCCGCGTGGTTGAAGGATAACGGCAAAAAGGTCAGCAAAGAATCGGCAATGGCGAAGTTATTTGCCTCCGAAGTAGCCGTGCGCTGCGGCGAAGAAGCCGTGCAAATTCACGGCGGCTACGGCTACACCAAAGACTACCCCGCCGAAAAATACTGGCGCGACGCCAAACTCTGCACCATCGGCGAAGGCACCTCCGAGATACAGCGCGTCGTCATTGCCAAACAACTGTTGCGGTCTTAAACTGTTGCGGTGAAGGAGCAAATCATGGCTAATAACACCATAGAACTAACGCTAACTGCCATTTACGAAGAAGCCGAAGAAGGCGGCTATATCGGCTACGTCGCAGAATTGCCAGGCGCAAACACGCAAGGCGAAACGATGGAAGAAGTCCGCGAGAATTTGCGCGAAGCGACACAGCTTTTGCTTGAGGCGCACCGCGATGAAGCCGAAAAGCGAATCGCCAATAAAGCGTGCGTCCGGCGTGAGCCGTTACTTTTGGTTGCCGCTTAACAGATGAAGCGACGCGACTTAATCAGACATCTTGAGTCTTACGGTTGCGTTTTCGTGCGCGAAGGCGGCAGCCACACCATCTATAAGAACCCTGCCAACGGCATAATGACGGCAATTCCGCGCCATCGTGAAATCAAAGATTCCCTGGCCCGGAAAATCTGTGACGATTTAGACATTCCGCGCCCTTAAACCCATACAACCGGAAACAAAACGCAAAGGCGCAAGTAAGAAGTTGTCGCCTCTTTGCGTCTGGGCGTGGAAATGGCCTAATATCTCAGCTTCTGATTTATGGCTGATATAGAACAAATAATAGCCGGCAACCCACGCGCCGTGGCCCGCGCGATTTCGCGGGTGGAAGACGGCTTGGGCGGCGCGGCAGAATTGATGAAAGAGGTCTTTCCGCATACGGGGCGCGGCCTCGTGGTGGGTTTGACGGGTTCGCCGGGCGCGGGCAAGTCTTCGCTGGTGGACAAACTCGCTTTGCTTTACCGCAACGCGGGCGACAAGGTGGGGATTGTCTGCGTTGACCCGTCCAGCCCGTTTTCCGGCGGCGCGATTTTGGGCGACCGCATCCGTATGCAAACGCTCGGCTTAGACCCGGGCGTTTTTATCCGTTCGATGGCGACAAGGGGCAACCTCGGCGGCCTGGCGCGTTCGACGGTGGACGCCGTAGCTATCTTAGACGCGGCGGGTTACGACAAAATTATCGTGGAGACCGTCGGCGTGGGCCAAGACGAGGTGGAAATCGTCAAGGCGGCAGATGTCTCCGTCGTTGTGCTAGTGCCGGGCATGGGCGACGACATACAGGCCATCAAAGCCGGTATCATGGAAATCGGCGACGTTTTCGTCATCAACAAAGCCGACCGCGAAGGCGTTTTGCGTACCGAAAAAGAGTTGGAAGCCTTGTTGACGCTGGCCCACCGGCCCGATATGTGGAACCCGCCCATCGTCAAAACCATCGCCACTGAAAACAAAGGCATCAGCGATTTAGCCGCCGCCATTAACGCCTACAATGAATTTCAACGCGCCGCCGAAGGAAATCAGGTGCGCCGCCAAGCTATCGCCAAATGGCGCATCTTAGAGTTGCTGCGCGAACAATTGCTGGCGCAAACAATGGGCGCAAACGGCGCATCTGAGAAGTTGGAGCAAATGGCGCACGAAGTCGCGGCCAAAGAGCGCGACCCATATTCGGCTGTCGCGGAAATGCTGGCGGCCCAATAAAATCCAATGGCAAAAGTAAAAAACCCTCACGATGTATATGTGCGCCGTGCGTTCCGTAAAGTCACTTTGGCGGCAGATTTTTTCTGCCATTACTTGCCGCCGGAGATTGTGCAACTGCTGGATTTAGAGCGCGTCACGCACGACGAGGGCGCGTTTGCGGACAAGCGTTTGCGGCAACAATTCTCCGACCTGCTCTTTCGTGTGGGCTTGCGCGCCGGCGGCGAAACTTTCGTGCAATTGTTGGTGGAACATAAATCCGCGCCGGAAAAACGTGTCGGGGTGCAGATATTCCGTTATTTAGCCCACATCTTGGCGCGGGCTGAGCAAAACGCCCCTTTGCCGCCGGTTATACCCGTTGTCTTGTATCACGGACGCCAACGATGGGACGTGCCGACGGAGTTTGCCGCGCTGTTTGAGTTGCCCACAGAATTAAACCTCTTGCGCCCGTATTTACCGCATTTCAATTACTACTTGTGTGATCTTTCAGCTTATAATGAATTGCCAGGCGGGGGTGAGTTGCAAACTAAACTGTCGCTGCTCAAGAACATCTTCAGCGCGGATTTTCTGACGCAATTTCCCGCCGTTTTACAGCAATTGATGAACTCGGTGCCAATGACCGAAGTAAACGCGGAGTTGGAAACCGCCGTCTGGTACGCCCAACACGGCGCGGGGGCCAATGAAAAACAGACGTCGAAGGCTTTGCAAGAGGCTTTCGCCGAGATTGGAGAGGACAAAATGCCAACTATTATTGACAAATGGCGCGAAGAAGGTCTTTCGCAAGGGATTCAACAAGGTTTGGAGCAAGGTTTGCAACAAACCGCTCTGCTGCAATTGAACAAGAAACTTGGCCGCTTAAATAAAAGCTGGGAAGCCAAAGTTGAAGCCTTAAAAGCCGGAGAGTTAACACAATTAAGCCTTGCGCTGTTAGATTTTGAGACCACCGAAGACCTGGCAAACTGGCTTAAACGCTATGCGGGCAGGTAGTTATGAAGATTGACCATTTAGGTATTGCTACTAACTCAATCAATGACGGCCTGGCTTTCTGGCGCGACGCCTTGGGCCTGGAGTTGCACGAAGCCGAGGAAGTTGCGGAGCAGAAAGTGCGCGTGGCGATGTTGCCGTTGGGGGAAAGCCGCGTGGAATTGTTAGAGCCGACGAGCGAAGATTCGCCGGTGGCTAAGTTTTTGGCGAAGCGTGGCCCCGGTTTGCATCATATCGCCGTGCAAGTTGAGGATATTGTTGCTACACTAACCAGTTTGAAAAATCAGGGCGCGCGCCTGATTGATGAAACGCCGCGTGTAGGCGCGGGCGGCTGTCTGATAGCCTTTGTGCATCCGGCAACGGCGGGCGGCGTATTACTCGAACTGGTGCAGCATACAAGCGGCCAGTCGCATGGAAAGGAAAAATAATCCCTTGAGTTCTATCAATAAAGCCATCATTGTCTTAATGGTTGCGCTGCTCGGCATGGGCGGCCTGCTGTTCTGGAAAACCAAATTCGGCAACAAGAAAATCGTCCTCACGAAAGAGGATATGAAGATGCTGGCCGAAGCGCAATCGCCACAAGAACGCTCGGCCCTGGCAACTGCTCCCGAACAACGTAAAGCCTTCGCCGATTTCGTCAAACGCATCCTGGCCATCGGCGCGGAAGCGGAAAAGTCGGGCCTCGCCAACGAACCGGAATTGAAACAGGAACTAGACTTGCAGCGCACCGCAACGCTCGCTCAAGCCTATCTGAAAGGCCAGCAAAAAACTAACCCGCAAGCTTCTCTGTTCAACGACGTGAAGCCCGAAGAGGTTGAAGCTTACTATCAGAACAAGGCAAACCAATCCCGTTTTGATGCTTTTGTCGCGCAATTGAAAGAGAAAAACCCGCAAGTGGCGGCGCAACTGACCGACGAACGGCTCAAAGATTTGCGCCAACGCTACGGGCAGACCTTTCTTGCCGCAGACAAAGCCATTGCCGCCGGCCTGGACAAAGACCGCGCCAATGTGTTGCAACTGCAATTTCAACGCGCCCGCGTCCTGACGCAAAAATACGCCGAGAAAAACATCGTCGAAAAAGCCAAAACCCTGGCCGACGACAAAGCCGTTGACGCCTATATTGCCGCGCATCCGGAGTTAGACGAAAACAAAATGAAGGAAAAAGCCCAGGGCATCCTTCAGCGCGTCAAAAACGGTGAGGACTTTGCCAAACTCGCGCAGGAATTCTCCGAAGACCCTGGCAGTAAAGAAAAAGGCGGCGATTTAGGTTGGTTTGGCAAAGGCCAAATGGTTCCTGAATTTGACAAAGCCGCGTTCACTTTGCAACCGGGCGAGGTGAGCGACCTGGTAAAAAGCGATTTCGGCTATCACATCATCAGAGTTGAAGAGAAACGCACCGGCGGGGGCGATAAGAAAGACGATGTGAAGAAAGCCCACGCTGACGACAAAGACAAACA
>JAYVJN010000546.1:0-13207 GCA_043769325.1 Acidobacteriota bacterium | reverse complement strand
TGCGCCAGGTCAAAGCCGCGCGCGTCGGGGTCTTGGTCTTGGCCGCGAATAAAGCGGTTAAAGCCGTAACGGACGTTCAACACGGTAGTCGGGTTAAAGGTGTGCACATCGTCAATCACACCCTGCCGCGAAATAAAGCGGAAGTTGACGCCCGACGCGGTGGAGTTCAGGTAATCGTTGTAATGGCTGTCGCGGTCATACCAACTGCCGCGCGCAAACATACGGTTGTTGTCGCTGATATTCTGGTCAATGCGGATGGTATAAGAGTCGTAAATCGTCTCTTCCGTCAGGGTTGAATCGAAAATGTTGCCGAGCAGCCCCGGACTTTTGGGCAACGAGTAAAAACCAAGAATGGCTTTGGCGACGGGGTTTATGCGCGCCGCCGGAATGATGTTATTGGCGAAAGCGGTGCCGGTAAATTGGCCGCTGCCGCTGGAAACGCGGGTCGCGGGGTCAAAAATCGTCACGCCCAAACCGGAAAAATCGCCGTTACGCAGGGCCGCCGTCGGCACAAAGACGCTGGCCCCGGCGTCAAAACGCGGGCGCGAATCGCGGATGCCTTCGTAACCGAAAAGGAAAAAGGTCTTGTCTTTACCGTTGTATAACTTGGGAATCCGCACCGGGCCGTTGACGCTGAAACCGGGCCGTTTGAGAAAAGCGTTGGGCCGCCCCTGGCCTCTGGCGTTGCCGAAAAAGTCGTTGGCCGCGATGCCGATGGGTTCCGACCAGTAATAGGCCGAACCGTGAAACTTATTGGTGCCGGATTTGATGCTGATGCTGGTGACGCCGCCTTCGGTGTTGCCGAATTGGGCGTCGAAAGTGGCGGTCTGCACCTTAAATTCCTGCACGATGTCCGAAGGCGGAACGTAAGTCGAAATGACTTCGTTGGCGTTGGCCGTCGCTGTGCTGGGCGCGCCGTCAATCAACAAATCGCTGCGGTTGCCGCGCGTGCCGTCAATCGCAAAGCCGACGATGTGCGTCGGTTCAAACGGACGGTCAAGCCGCGCGCTGCCGGTAAAAGTCGTGCCGGGCGTCAAACCAATCAGGCTGTAAGGGCTGCCATGCACCAACGGTAATTCTGCCAGACGCTTTTGGTCAACCGTCAGACCCAGATTTGAGTCAGCCGTGTTCAGCACCGGCCCTTCCGCCGTTACCGTGACCGTTTCTTGCGCGCCGCCAACCTCTAAAACAAGAGCTAAATCGCGCGTTTCGTTAATTTGCAAGGTCACATTATCTTGAATGAGTTTCTTGAAACCTGACACCTCAACCACAACCCGGTAAGTGCCTGAAAGCAGGTACGGGGCCTGAAACAGTCCGTCAGCGTTGGTTTTCAAAGTAACCTTCGTGCCGCGCGACGCATCAGTGACCGTCACCTCCGCGCCCGCTACGGCGGCCTGGTTGGAATCCATTACCCGGCCGGTTAGTTTAGCCCGTGTCTCTTGCGCGCTAAGTGTCTGCGGCAAGAAAATAATCGCCCCTAGCGTCAAAAGAAGGGCCAACGACCCTATCATACTACTTCTTCGCTTCATCTCTTTACTCCTGTTAAGCGGTTAAATCGGCAAATACCGATATACGTTTGGGTTATGGCAAGCAAAGCCTGAACAGGCAAAACTTAGCCGCTCGACCTTATTTGTGCTTTTTACGACGGCGCGGCTTTTCACTTTTCGGCTGAAAGCAAGGCCCGCGCAGAACTGTTTGAGAAATTTGTTGTTTGTCCAGCTAATTGAATTACCGTTCAATGGTTTAACCAATTAAGCGGAATCAGCAACTATCACGAGGCTTTGGCATTTAAGCCACTCACCCGACAGATTTTCGGTTTGCTCACTGTATATCCAAGCAAATATGGAATATGCCGTAAATGCTTGTAAGCTGAACTGTACCTGAAAAGGCTTTGAAATTTAACCCCAGCTATATGCCGTTGTCAAGCAAAATCATGTAAATATGACATGAATTATCGCATTGGTCATACCAATAAGATGAATATCGCTTTCTTTCACTTAGCTTTTTCAACCTCCACGGCGAAAATATGAGTCGGGCCAAATATATTGGAACGAAAAACAATCCACTTCATGTCGGGCGTGAAAGTGACGTTCGGCTCCAGGTTGTAGTTGTGCTTGGCTAGATTGACCAGTTTTTCGGCCTTGAAATAGCCGGGCGTCACTAAACTTTTTGGCATTGTGCCGTCGGTGCGGTCAGGATTGAGCATGGGCCGGAAAAGGTAAATCCACTGCCCGTTGTCAGGCGCGGCCACGCTGTTGGGGCCACCGCCGTCGCCGGCGAACAGTTTGCCGTCGGGCGAGACGTTGAAATGCACCGACCATTCGCTTTTCTGCAAGTTGTACCAGATGCGCTGCTGCGTTTCGACGTTATAGCCCGCCACCCAAAAGACTTGGCTCTTGGGCGTTTGCAGGTCGTACCAAATCCATTTGCCGTCCGCGCCGAAAAATTCATGGCCTTCGATTTCCATGTTCATCGTCCGCGGGTGGATTTTAGTCAGCCCGGTGCCGTCGGCGCGAATCGTCCAGGTGCGGTCAACCTTGTGCCAGGGGCCTTCGTGACAGAACATCAGGAGCGTCGGGTCGGTGGGCGAAAACTGGAAGTGATTAAACCAATCCGTGCCTTTGTGAATGGTTTTGACTTCGCCGGTGCGGGCGTCGAAAGTGATGATGCGTAAGGGCCTACGTTCGGCCAAGCGGCGTTCCATCATCTCGCCTTTGCCCGGATAAGCATCGCCACGCGGTTGCTGATTGGGCGGCAGAGGGGCCGGCGGCGGGCCGTCGTCAATCGTGCCGGCGAGCAGCGTTTCGTCGGCGTTGACGGTAGAAAGCGAAGCGCGGGGCGGCAGTTTGCCGATTTCCCGCGTGGCTTTGGTGTGGGGGTCAACGGCAAACACGGTGCGCGTGACCTCGTTGCCGTTGCGCTCGGTTTTGCTGTAATAGACCTGGCCCGTTTTGTAGCCCACGATGATAACGCCCACGCGCCCCTCGACGATTTTTTCAATCTTGCGCGTTTGTAAATCTATTGTCGCCAGGCCCGTCGGCGTGGTAATGAGCAGCTTTTTGCCGTCGGGCGTATAGGGGTTTTGGTGAAAATAGAGCGACGCGCTGCCCGGTTCGTCCGACAAACGCAGCACGCGGTGGCCCGTGTCTTTGTCAACCCACTCACGCGGCGGCTCTTGGGCAACGGCGAAAGACGCGGCTAAAAGAATGATGGCGAATAATTTAAGTGATTTCATAAAACCTCAACCCGTTTTGAGTCCCGCCTTTCGGCGGCTTCTTTGCCGCCTAGAGGCGGGACTCAAAACGGGTTACAACCGAACCAAATCGCTAATCCTGACGGGCCGTTTTTGCTCAATGCTGGTGCGCGCCGCGATGCCGGTCAAGCAGGACATGGCCCCGGCGCGGGAATCGGGTAGGCGCATATATTCGGGCATCGGGACGTTGCGGAAAATGGTGTCCAGCAAGCGGTTATCGCCGCCGTCGTGACCACCTTCGCCTTTGGTGACGGTGATTTTCTCGCGTTTGCCAAAGCTCTTGGTGACGTACATTTCGGTGCTGTCCGCCACTGGAAAAGGTTGGCGTTCATAGTCGCGCACATCCAAACGGCCTTTCTCGCAGTTAAACGCTAAACTAAAGCCTTCAAAGGGCATAGCGGCGTTGAGCGAGTAACTCATCGCCACGCCGTTGGAGTATTTGACGAGCGCGTTCATGGTGTCGTAGATGTCCACGTCCTCGCGGAAAACGCAGCCGTCGCGGTAGTAATTGTCCACGTCTTCGCATTCGGCAAAGAGTTTCATCAGACGCTTATCGCGGGTCATGTCCCAGTAAAACGGACACTTGGCTTTGTGCGGACAGGGCCGGCAGTTGGTGTGGCGAAACGAGCCGTTTTTGCCATAGACGTTGAGCGCGCCGTTGGCGGTCACTTCCACAGGGTCTGCGCCCAGCCACCAGTTCACTAAATCGAAGTGGTGCGTGGCTTTGTGCACCCAGAGGCTGCCGCCGCCGTTTTTCAGGCGATGCCAGCGACGGAAATAATCCGCGCCATGCGAAGTGTCCAGATACCAACTGAAATCCACCGACAACACGCGCCCCAGTTCGCCGGATAACAGTATCTCCTTGATTTTCTGATGTTTGGGCGAAAAGCGGTAATTGTGGGCGACAATGATTTTGCCTTTGCTGCGCTTCTCGGCGTCCAACACGGCTTGCACCTGCCTGGCGTCAATGACCATCGGCTTTTCGGTGATAACCTGAATTTTGCGGTCTAAGGCTTTGGTGATGTATTCAACGTGAACGCTGTCCCGCGTCGTGACGGCCAGAACGTCCGGCTTGGTCTCGGCGCACATCCGGTCAAAATCGGTAAAAATCGGGCAATTAACGCCCAGCAATTCCTTAGCGGCCAGGGCGCGTTTGGGGTTGATGTCGCACAGGCCGACAAATTCCAGCACGTCGGAATAACCGTCAACCAGCAACTTGCCCCACATACTGGTTGCCCTATGCCCTGTGCCCACAATGGCATAGCGGCGGCGGGCGGAATTTGTCGCCGCTAACGCCGGACTTGCGGTTAAAATGGCCGCCGCCGCCGCGCTCCCGGCGGCCTTGATAAAATCGCGTCGGTTAGGTTGGTTATTATTCATAATAAATCCCTTAAGCAGGTGCGAAAAAGTTTTCCGGCATAATGCGGAAGCCCGCACTTAGTCAAGGGCGGGGCGGGGCTGGACGGACGCCCTTACTCCGTGCGGGCTTCTGCATTGTGCCGTGTTACTTCTGCTCACCTGTTTATTAAACCTAAAGGTTTAGAAGAACACGCGCACGCCAATTTGGATGTAACGCGGGTTGGAGACCGCGCCTAAAGTGCCGAAATTGGCGTCGTAGGATTGGCGCAAACGGAATAGCTTAATTCCTTCCAATGTAGTGATGTCAAAGGAATTAGGAATGCGCGTGGCAAACCCTTGCGGGACGGGGAGGCTAAAAAAGTTCAACGGAATCGCGCCCACTGTTTGACCAGACACTACCGGCAACCGCGCGCTGTTAATCAGCCCGTTTACTTGCTCCACCGTAGCGGTGCGCCCCGGATTAGCCGCCAACCACGAGGTCACCTCAGCCGCTGTAAACGCCGCTTCATTAGGCAAAACCCCGAAACCAATCGGCGTGTTGCCCGTGTTGTTGTAACGGAAATTGGCGTGGTTAAAGGCGTTAATCAAATCCATCCGCAGTTGGATGCGCCGTTTGCCGTCGTTGCCAACGAAAGGCATATCGAACGATTTCTGCACTGACAAATCGAAATACTCCTGCATCGGTGAACGAATATCCAACGAACGCGGCGAACCGCCCAACGAACCTTTCGGTGGACGCTGGAAGGCCGCCGGATTGATGAACGGTTCACAACCCGCGCCAACGCTGCAACTGTTTGAATACAGAGGGTTTTTCAATGGCACGCCGTTTAGCAGATTAAGCCGCACGGTGCGGTTTGTGCCGCCCAAACGGTTGGTGTCGGTGATGAACGGCAGAAACGGCCCGCCGCCTTGCAGACGGCCCAAACCGGAAAGCGTCCAGCCGCCAACCAGAGCGTCAACCACGCCGGGCGCGTCTTTGAAAAACTTGCCCTTTTTACCGAAAGGCAAATCCCAAACGAAGGTATAGCTGAGGTTATGCTTGATGTCGAAGTTTGAGATGGCGCGGTCACTGCTGCGCGGCGCGCCCAACGAAACCTGCCCGATGGTGCTGCCGCTGGTCAACACGCGGACATCCGGCGAAGAATCCGAGGCGTCGTCAATGGATTTGCCGTAAGTATAGTTGGCTGTAAACGTCAGGCCGCGCCCGACGCGCCGCCGCACGTCAATGTAACCCGCGTGGCGGATGCTGTTGGCCGAAGGGTCGAAATAGCGGTTCAGGACGTTGAAGCCGAAAAAGGGCGAGGTGACGCTGCTGCGTTGGACGGTGACAACCGCGCCCAACAGGTTTCTGCGCCCCAAGGGGTCGGCAAAAGTGTTCTCGGACGGGAGGTTACTGGCTTCGAGCAACTCAACAAAGCTGGTGCTTCTGGGGTTGATATTGACTAGCGGCAAATAGAGGTGAGTCCCCCGGTTGCCGACGTAGGCCACTTCAACCACCGTATTTTTGAACGGTTCAAACGAGAGCGACAGATTCCAGTTTTGCGAATAAGGCACTTTGCCGGCACCTTTATCATTGCTTACCACCACGCCCGGCACGCCGATACTGTTCAGGAAAACAATGCCGTCGGAATTAGTGCCCAAAACCGTGTCAATCGGAATACCGGAAGGAATCGGCGGGTTGTCAGACAGCCGCACAGGATTGCCAGACAAGGCCGTGCCGCCGGCGGTTGAACCGCCGGCCAGCGTGGAAACGCCGGTAAACGCCCCGAAATCGGGATTGGGCAGACGATTGTTGCCGGTCAAAGTGGCGTGTGAAATGCCGAAACCGCCGCGTATGACCGCACTCCGGTCAGAGGCCCACTTGAACAACTTGGGACTCCAGGCAAAGCCAAAACGCGGCTCAAGCCCGGTGTAATCAACCGGCACGAGATATTGCGAACGCCCGCCGCGCCCCGCAAAAGCAAAGGCTGGCAGCGTTACCGTCGTCGGGACGTAATCGGGAATGGCTGCCGTTGTCGCAAGGCCCAGGCCCGTCGCGGTGGCGCGGCGTTGCGCGTCGGTCAATGGCACAGTCTGCGACAAATCGGTGCGGAACGCGCCTTGCAGGTTGTTTTTCTCGCGGCGCGGGTACTGCAAGGCGTAACGGAAGCCCAGATTGATGTTCAGATTCGGGCGCGCTTTCCAATCATGTTGCAAATAGGCGGCCCCGCTTTTCCAACGGTAATCATAATTGAGCAACAACGGGCGCACTTGCACAGTGTTTGGCACACCCAGCAAAAGACTGGCTAAATTGTTGCCGCCATTACCGGCAGCCGTCGAACGGTTGCTGCTGGTGTTGAGCGTGCGAAATTCCCAACGTCCACCCGACGCGCCAAAAAACGGAATCACGTTCAGCCGCGCGTAGTTCATGTCAACGCCGAATTTCCAAGTCCGGTTGCCGGTGATGAAAGTCATCGAATCGGCGATGTTAAAGCGTTCCTCGACGTTGAAATTGTTGGTCGAACCTGACGAACCAACGTCGGCAAAAGCGTTATAGCCACCGATATTAGCGTCGCCGCTGATTTGGAAGAGCGGCAAACCGCCGGCGGTCAGACTTGGTAAACCTAATTCCGTCGCCAAATTGCGCCCGCCTGTAATCGAAAATTCGGGCGAGAAATCTTCGCTGAAAACGCCCCGCGTGTAGCTCAAACGCAGTTCGTTAATCAATCTGGGCGAGAAAATATGGGTGTTGCTCAGTAAAAACTGTTTCGCGTCGCTGTAAACGCCGGTGTTGCCGTTGACATCGCTGCCAAAGCCGCGCACGCCAATCGCCGGCGTGGTCGTGTAACGGAAATTGGCCTTGTTGGATTTGGTGAAATTGTGGTCGAGCCGCAAGGTGTAGCGCGACTCGTTTTGCAACACCGAGCGGTTGACAACATAGTTTCGCACCACGCCGTTATCCAGGAAATACTCGCCTCCCGTTGGCATAAACTGGAGGATACGCGGCGCGGTGGGGTCAATAAAGTTGCCGGGCAAGACATTCAGTGAGTTGATAGGTGTAGCATTAGTCACTGTCGTACATTGCGGTTGGCCGTTGACCAGGATTGCTCTGGTGTCACCAAATTGGCAAAACTGATTCGTGCCCGTCAAGGTAATCGGCACTAAACGCCCATTAGTCAAAGTGAATTGCTGGTAGATGTTGGCCGGGCCGGTGGAGGCTTGATTAAAGCGTGTGGCTACTTCTGTCGGCAACCACCCGCCAGCCGTGCGCGTCAGGTTGCGAAAATCGCCGGCGCGTTCGGCGGCGGTGGGCAACAGCGTCGTTACCGTGACGAAATCCTGCCGATAGCGCGGTTCGTAAGCGAAGAAAAAGAAGGTTTTATTGTGGCCGTCGTACAACGCTTTGCCCCCTTCGCCGAATTTTATGGGCAGATAAACCGGGCCGCCAAATGAAAGCGAACCTTGCGTGTAGCGCAGATTGTTAGGCGTGCGCGGCGTTGTGCCGATGCGGTAGGGCTGCGCGTTGGTGTACGGGTTGCGATGGTAAATCAATCCCGTGCCGCGAAACTGGTTGCTGCCCGGTTTGGTCGAAATGTTGATGACGCCGCCGCCGGTCTGCCCGTACTCCGCCGAGTAAGCCGAGGTTTGCACCGTAAATTCTTGCACCGTTTCGGGCGTAAAGCTAACCACTGAACGCGCCAAACCGACGCCGGTGTTGTTCACGCCGTCGGCCAGAATCGTCGTGCTGCCGGGCCGTCCGCCGTTGAGCGAAAGGTTGAAACCGGGCACCGGCTGGCCCGAAGTAACTTCCGGGTCTTCGCTGCCGGCGTCGCCCGAAACATTCGGGGCTGTCACCGCTAAATCCAATACACTCCTGTTATTAAGCGGCACATCCTGAAGCTGGCGTTCCGTGATGGTATGCGTGGTTGTGCCGGTTTCGGTGTTGAGCAAGGGCGCGTCTGCCGAAATCGTCACTTCTTCTTGCACGCCGCCGATTTCCAAACGAAAATTCGCGCTGGAGCTTGAAGCAGTGTCAACCTTGACGCCTTGCCGGATGGCTTTTTTGAAGCCGACGGCCTCCGCCACTACGCGATAAACCACAGGGTCTAAAGTGGTTACGGTATAATTGCCATCCTCCGATGTGGTAACCGTAACGCTTTGGTTAGTGCCGGTGTTTGTGACCGTCACCTTTGCGCTGGGGATGGCCGCCCCGTTGCTGTCCGTCACCGTGCCGCTAATGCTCCCGCGATTCGTCTGTCCCAGAACAAACGCCGCGCATAGCAACGCAAAACTCAATACCCATACTCCGCGCATAGCTTTAACTCCCTCTATCAGCTAATAAATTCCTTTTGAGATTTTAAATTTGAAATCTCAAATTCTGCTCCCTGCCCTGGTTTGTCCAATGTGGCTAGAAGACCGATTAGTTAAGCGGTTATCTGATGATGCAGTTTATACCCAACCTGAACAAAGGTCAAACCATTTCGGCGAAAACTCGCTCTTTTTCGTATTTTTTTGTAGCGTTTAAGGCTTTGGTCTAACCAATCGCCTATTTTTCGTTGACCAGCAAACGAATCGGCCCCAGCAAACCGGCGGTTACAGGTTGCACTTTGTCCATATCCTGTGGCTGAAAACGCTCGCCGTAGCGCAAATTGAGCAGGCGGTAATCTGGCAACTTCCGGCCCGCCATATAATTTAAGGCCAAGTTGCCCACTTCGACTCGGATTTTGTTCCCGCCGGCTTTCAGCAAACCGCTTAACTCAACCCGATAAGGTGGACACCAGACCGCCCCGGCCCGCTGTCCGTTAATGTAAACGACGGCGGCCTCGCGCACGGGCGCGTCCAGCCAGGCTTGCATCCCATTGCGAAGCGGCTGCGGCGTTATCGGTTTTCCTTCCCCAAAATCCAGAGAGACTTTAACGCCTTGTTGCGTATAGCTTTCCGGCGCGTTGAATGATTTTTCATAAACCGCAGTGCCGGAAAAATAGCGCGTCGCCGCGTCGTCCGTCCATGAGCGCAAATCGTTCATCACCTGCGGCTTGCCGTCTGCTCCAACGGTAATTTGCCAATCATGGCTCAGGTCAACGGAGTTTTGAGTCCCGCCTTTAGGCGGCGTAGCGGGCCGCCTAAAGGCGGGACTCAAAGCGAAAACCACAACCCGCGATTCGTAAGGGGCTAACTCCAGATTCGCGCCGGCTTCGGACACTTGCCCGTTCATGGGATTCCACCATTCAGCTTGGCGGCCCCGCGCTTCGCGGAAGGTCGCCGCGAGTCTTTGCGTCTGGTTGGAAGTGTTGACAACAAAGTAAATATCGGCGTCGGCTGTCTTGCGGCGGACAAAAGCCACATCCGGCGCGGCGGGCGACAGGGCCAGGTCGGGCGTCAACAGGCGTTTGAGCGTCGTGCCCAATTCGGCGTTCTCGTCTTTGACAAAATGCGCCTTGGCGTTCGGGCCGACGAATAATCTTTGGGCGACGGCGCGGAGTTCGGCGCGTTCGGCTTCGGTGGTTTTGAAGCCCGGCGCGATGTCCGGCAAACGCTTGGTGGCAATGAGGATGCCGCCGTTTTGGACAAATTCGTCTAACTTTTTGAGCGTGGTTAGCGGGATGCGTTCGACGTTGGGCAGCACCACGACGCGGTATTTATTCGGCCCCAGCGCGAGTTCGTTCTTATCAACCCTCCCGCGTTGTTCTAACGCGCCGTCGTCGAAAAAGTCCAGGTTATAGCCGGACTCAAAGATACGCGGCATCACGTCCGGCCCGACCTGCTCTCTTTGCGCTTCAATCAGGTGGACTTTGCCCGGCGTGAAATGCGCCCAAGAATCGCTGTTTGAGAGATAAAGCGCGACATCATTGGCCGGCTGGCCTTGCCGCATCAGATGGCTAACCCTTTGCATATACAGTGACATATCCGGCATGGCGAGCCACCAGGGGTTTTTCTCGTTAAAGACGCCCGCCGCGTAAAAACGCCAGCCCGGATACTCCACATTCGGCGGCGTGTAGGGCCAGCCGTGTCCGATGAATTGATTAATGCCTTGCAAAAAGTGTATATCGGCCTCGGCTTTCATGTCCAAAGGCGTGGCGCGAAAGACCGGCGAATGCAGCCAAGTCCATGTTTCCGAAGCGGTTACGTTCTTGCCATAAATATGCGAGGCCGATGACGCCCAACGCGCGGCCCGCACCACGCGCCACTGCGCGCCCTCGCCGTCGGACAGGTCTGCAAACGCGCTGCTGGAAAGCGTGGCGGGCGGGATGCCGTAATTTTGGACGCGAAACAGAGTGCGGTTTTGACGTGACCAGGCTTGCATTGGCGCGAGAAAGCGTTCATTGAGTAATTCGGTCAAAGTGCGACCCCAATCATAACGAATCTCGTGGGCATTGGGCGCGTTATCATCAACCAACACAGGCAGATACGGCTTCAAATCGTAGCCGCGCCGCTTTTGAAATTCGGCCAGAAAATCGGCTGACCAGTCTTGGTTATAGACCTCCAGACTATCGCAAAAGATGGAATACGGCGGATTTTTGCCAAACGCGGAGATTAGTTTGTCGCCCACATTTTTCAGGTAATCATCGGTGGCGGCGCGGTTCAAATGGTCAAGCACAAAGCCTTCGCCACCGACGGCGGGCCGTTTGACCTGCATACCGGCGCGGCTGGCGATGTAAAACTGCGCCTCGCCGGGGCCGTCAACCGTGACCGCACTGTCTTGTATGTTGTTGATTTCAGTGAACTTGTCGTTGTTGACCAGAAACGCCGCAAGAAATTGCTCGCCCGCGCCGAGGCTTGGCACTGTGACGCGCTGCGCCGGCGTTTCCACCTTCACGCGCTCCACGCGCAGTTGGCTGGCGGCGTGTTCAATGCTCACCGACGGCCCGCCGAAAGGCCAGCCGCTACCCAAAGTCAAATCCACGCGCATCCCCAGTTCGCGCCCCTTGTCAGCCGCAAACCTAAGCGCGTCAAGGTGTTCCGGCGACAAGTAACGCAGATTTTTGATGCCTTTCTGCGGGTCGTCCAACGACAAGGCATAGACGGGCTGAATCTCCACACCGCCGATGCCGCCGGCCTTCATAATGCGGAGTTCGCGTTCGATTTCGTCCTTCGTCACCGCCGGCCCGTACCACCACCAACGCATCATTATCCGCGCCTCGTCCGGCGGTTTGACGAAACCGCGCTGCAAATCGCCCATCTGCGCGAAAACTGCGGACGTTGTAAACAGTAGAAATGCGGCTAGAATTTTACTCATACGGTTTCCAGTTAGAGAATGTGTAATGGCGGCAGCGGGCGCAAGCGACCCTTCCCGACCTGCCAGGTTGCTGGGCCGGCTTGGTAAAACTGTAACTGCATGGACGCAAACCAGATAACCTGGCCCGATGAACTACCTGGCAGGTGAGGAAGGGTCGCTTGCGCCCGCCGCTTATGCACGGGCGCAGTTACCGCGCCTCAACCCATGCGAAACACCTCGCGCAACTCAACCGCAACGGGGCTGTTATCGGCGTTCGTCTCCATTAAATCTTTCATGTAAGCCCACCAGCGTTGGCAAGCGTCGGTGGCAGCGATGGATTGCCAAAGTTCTTCGTCTTCGATTTCGGCATAAGCGTACAATTTACCCGTGCTATGTTCCAGAAAAATCACATAGTTATGGACGCCATGCGCCTTGAGAACGCTCTGCAACTCCGGCCAAATCGGATTGTGGCGGCGTTCGTATTCAGCCTCGCAGCCGGGTTTCAGTTGCATCACAAAGGCTTTGCGAATCATAAAGGCGAGCGCAGACTTGTTTCAAAATAACGCCAACAGGCAATGGGAAGGCGTCCGGGCTGATTTTGCGGCTGTGCCGCTCTGATGTGCGGCGATGGCTTTGCCTCGCCGGAACATTTGCCCCTTGATTTCGCGGCTGTGCCGCCGCGACGGAGGCATAGCCTCAGAAATCACAGGATAAGCCACCGGAAAGGCGCAGCCTTTCCGCACATCAGAGCGGCATAGCCGCGAAAAGAGCCACAAAATTTCATGCGGCTACCAGCAACAGGCTTTTCTCGCGGTCAGCGGCAAACGCCAGACAAGCGCGTATGTCGGTTTCGGTCAAATAGGGGAAATCGTCCAGAATCTCCTACTCCGACATTCCAGCAGCCAGATATTCCAGCACGTCATAGACGGTTATCCGCATCCCGCGAATACAAGGCTTGCCGCCGCGTTTGCCCGGCTCAATGGTGATAATGTCTTGATATGTCATAGCTTTACCTTAATAGACATGATACGCGGGTTAGCCTTTTACGCCAACATCAGTTGCAGCCGCGTGACCGAGGCGGGCGCGAATTTATAGACGAGTTCGCCGCCTGCGCTGACGGTTACGGCTTCGTCACGCGGTTCCAGCCCCTTTGGATTGGCAAAACTGTTGTGCGCGTGGATGTCGGTTGAAGACAAGACGCGGGCCTGGCCCGACGCTATCCGTGCGCCGTTGATGTTGATGGCGGTTTCTCGCGCATTTTTGGCGTCGGGGTTGACGGCGGTTATCGTCAGCGTTTTGTTTTTCAAAGAAGCCGAACCGGAGAGGCCCCAGAAATCGGCGGGCTTGCTGTCGCGCGGGTTGGTGAACCCGACACGCGGCGCGATGAATTCGGCGCGGAC
>JAYVJN010000545.1:0-4248 GCA_043769325.1 Acidobacteriota bacterium | reverse complement strand
CGAGGGGTAGTATCATCAAGATGAGCCGGCCTGGTAATCAGGCGGCGAGGAGAAGTGTAGGCTGCAAGTAATGTGACTTCCCCACCGAGAATTGCTGATCGCCAACGATACCACTTTACTAAATCCGGTGGTTGTGTTTGAGGTCTTGTCCAAACCCACCGAAAGCCGCGATAGGGGCGAGAAAGCGGAAGATTATTTCCGGCTGGAATCTTTGTGCGATTTTGTGATGATTGCCCAGAACCGCGTCCGCGTGGAGCATTACTCCCGACAAGAAAAAGGCAAATGGCTCTTTGAAGCGTTGGAAAACCTGACGGATGTTTTAGTTTTAGAGTCAATCGGCTGCAATATTTCACTCACCAACATCTATGCCAAAGTCACACTCAAACCCCTGAAACTCGTGCGCCGGAAAAAACAGAAGTGAGAATATCCGGCTTTATGCTGTCGCAGCCGAATTTTGCGTCGCAAATGGGGCAGACACATATGTCTGCCCCTACGCGCAGCTATTTCCATTTCCTCAAACTGCCGTCGCCGCTGATTTTGCGGCTTTCGCTGCGGGCCACTTTTTCGGCTTGGGCAAAGGCGCGTAAAAAGTTGCCGCCCAAGACTTTCAGAATGTCCTTTTCGCTGTAACCGCGCCGCAGCATTTCGTAAGTGACGAGGGCCAAGTCCTCTGAGCCTTTCATGCCTTCGGGCAGCAAGGGCACGCCGTCGTAATCGGAGCCGATGCCGATGTAATCAATGCCGGCCACGTCGCGGATGTGGTCAATGTGATCCACGATGCGCGTGTAGCTTGGGACGTAAACTTGATTTTCAGCTAAAAGTTTGCGTTCGGCTTCGTTAAAGGCGGCGTCATTGCCTTTGTGCTTTTCGCGTAGCTCGTCCATCTGCGGTTTTATCTTTTCGTCGCGGGCGCGGGATTCGTCACGGTAGCGTTGGTCTAAAAAGGCGGGATAGAAGTTTATCATCAGCACGCCGTTGTTTTTGGCGAGACGTTTAAGGATGTCGTCGGGCACATTGCGCTTGTGGTCGGAAAACTTGCGGGCGCAGGAATGCGAGTAGATGACCGGCGCGGCGGAAACATCGAAAACGTCGTTCATGGTGTCGTCGGAGACGTGCGAAATGTCCACGAGCATCCCCAGGCGATTCATCTCTTTAATGACTTCCTTGCCGAAATCGGACAGTCCACCGTGTTTGCCGGGGCTGCAACAGGCGTCGGCCCAATTGTTGGTGTTGTTGTGGGTCAGCGTCATGTAGCGCACGCCGAGGCGGTAGAAATCCCTCAGCGCGTAGAGCGAATCCTCGATGGCGTGGCCGCCTTCGATACCCATCAGAGCGCACACCCTGCCTTGTTTCTTGGCATTGACGATGTCTTTGGCGGTTGTACAAAAATTTAACTTGTCAGGGTAACGCTCGACGGCGCGGTAGGTGGCGTCAATCAAATCCAACGCCCGCCGCGCCGCGCCGCCCTTTTCGGCGTAAGTTTTCGGGTCGGCGTAAGTGGCTGAAACGTAAATCGAGAAAAACTCGCCCGTTATGCCGCTCTCTTTCAGCCGCGAAAAATCGGTATGAAACGGGTCGCCGTCCTTATGCCATTGACCGCGCGAGTTGGTGGCCAGGTCGAAATCCTCGTCCACCATCGGCGTCGTGATGTCGTTGTGGCCGTCCACGATGATGGCCTTGCGGTGAATCGCCAGGGCGCGTTGCCACAACTTCGCGTCGGCGTCTTTGGGCGTCGTCTGGGCGCACAGCACAGAGCAGCACGCCAATAACAGCAGAAAAGAAGTTAGATGTCTCATAAAATTTTACTGCGAAAGGCTAGGCGGGAAATTAGAGATTACCCGAATTAAGAAAATTATCTGCGGAAGATACGGAATGACGCGAAAAAGGATAATTTTCGGCGTGTTCCGCGTGTTCCGCGTGTTCCGCAGACATTTTTCCGATTGGCTGGTTAATCCAGATAATGTCTATTGTCTTACCGTTGCCCATGACGGTCGCTTATTCTTCGCTTTTGCCGGAAAATAGTTTCTTGAGCAATGCGCCCAGGGCCACTAAGCCCACGATAACCAATTTCTTGGCGGCCAGCAAAGCCACCAGTAAACCTTTGAAGAGGCCAACTTTAGCGGCGGCGGTTCCGGCAATCAACGCGCCGAGGCCGTAAGCGGCGACTTTATCCACGCTGGAGTCGAAGTCCTCGTAGCGTTTTCCTTTATTGAACTCTACAAAGCCGATAACGTCCTTCATATTGGCTTGAACCTTTGCCAAGTCTTTCATCGAAGCCACGGCATTCATGGATAAAACTCCGGTGCGACCCAGCGCGCGCACATCGTAGTTGAGTGTATTAGTCTCACCCTCCACAAACTTTAAGTTCTTGGCCCAGTAGAGCTTGTGCGAGGCGGCTTCATAACGGGGCCGCTCGGCCCAACCGATTATCTCCACCGCTCCGAAACCCTGTTTGGTGCGTTCGGCGTTCTCCTCGGCGGAAGCTTTTTGCATATCTTTGAGCATCTCGTCGTAGTTGATGCTGTTGGCGTCGCCATCTTCAACGTGGCCTTCGTCCGTATAAGTAACGATGACGGCCCACGAATCTTCGCTGATAAGGTCATTATCGGGCGGCAAAATCAAGCCCAACGGTTTGTTGCGCGGCGATGGGTTGCCCCATAATTCAGTGATTACTTTTTCGGCCTGTGTGCCGTCCAAAAAACGGTAGCCGGCGGGCAGGCTCAATGACGCTAAATCCGTGCCGAGCGGTATTTTGCCGGTTTGAAATTTAAATGACTTTTCGATGGCTGCAAAGTCAACGACATCTTCGCCAGTCGGCGCGGGTTTGTCTTTTGGTTTTGGTTTGTCAGCCAACAACAACGCAGGAAAGGCCAATAGCAAAATTACGCCAAAGATGAACTTACGCATGAGAAATCTCCTATGTGGATTGAGGGTAGCTCTTAGCGGCGAATGCGCGCTGGCGCAAACTCACCGGCTAGGGCAAAATGTTGTACAGACAATACATTTGACAAATTACACGCCTGAAACGTGTGTGTCAACGCCATTGTCACCGCAAAACAAAAGGTAAACCAATTATGTCTTTGATGTTACAAGAAATCGCCGAACAGCCCGCGGCCTTAGCGCGGACGATTGCCGCCGAGGGGCCGAAGGTGGCGCGGTTGGGGGCCTTCTTAAAGCGGCGCGATATTCAACTCATCGTTTTGGCGGCGCGGGGGAGTTCGGATAACGCCGCGTTGTTTGGGCGTTACCTGCTGGAAATCACGACGGGCATTCCGGTTGTTCTGGCGGCCCCGTCGGTCTATACGCTTTATGGCGCGAAGTTGAATTTATCAAGGGCCTTGGTGGTGGGCGTGTCGCAATCGGGCGCGGGCGTGGACATCAACCGCGTGCTGGAAATCGCCAAAGCCGGCGGCGCGTACACCGTCGGCATCACTAACGAACCGGATTCCCCGATGACGCAGGTGGTGGACGAAACGCTGCTGCTGCACGGCGGCAAAGAGCGTTCCGTAGCCGCTACCAAGACCTTCACCGGGCAGCTTTTAATGTTCTATTTGCTGGCGGCGGCGCTCTCGGAAGCCGCGCCGGACTGCGCCGCCATTCCCGACTACGCGGCCCAGGCTCTGACGCTGCAAGCACCGATTAAAGAACTCGTGGAGCGTTATGTTTTCATGGAAAACTGCGTCGTCGTGGGGCGCGGTTTGGGTTACGCCAACGCTTACGAGTTGGCCTTAAAGTTAATGGAAACCTGTTATGTCGTGGCGGAAAGGTTCTCGTCCGCCGACTTCAATCACGGCCCGTTGGCGATGGTCGAACGCCATTTCCCCGTCATCGCCTTTGCGCCGCCCAGCGTCGCCAACCAGGGCGTGCGCGAACTGCTCACGCGACTGCGCGACCTGAGCGCGGACACGCTCGTCATAACCAGCCAAACCGACATGGCGACTCTGGCTACGCGCACTATCATAATGCCCCCGATGGACGAATTTCTCGCCCCGATTCCCTACATCATTCCCGGCCAACTCTTCGCCGCGCTCTTGGCCGAAGCCAAAGGCTTAAACCCCGACGCGCCGCGCTCACTATCAAAAGTCACGCGGACGCTGTAAAGGCGAATCAGAAGCGTCGTTTCCAGAAATATCTAACTTCCGCTACACGTTAGGAATAAGTTTTAAATAACCTTACCCGTTAAGAGGCGGTCTCTGACCGCCGGTACTCGTGGCAGCGGCGGCGGTCAGAGACCGCCTCTTAACGATG
>JAYVJN010000544.1:0-2565 GCA_043769325.1 Acidobacteriota bacterium | reverse complement strand
AGTCGCGGGCCAGCCAGCCGTGCGCCTGGAACGGCGCGTAGCCAACAACAACCCCGCGCTCTCCGTTGCCAACGCCGTCGCCGGCACGGTTTCGGCTTTAATGACAACCGGCTTTGAGCAAGCGCGGCTGGAAGGCATAACGCTCAATATCACGGCCTCGCAAGAGCGCAACATCGCCACACTGGAGCGTATTACACTTGATAAAAACGAAATCGGACGCGGCGAGACACTGGAATTAAAAGCCTACGCGAGAACTATTTCGGGCCAACAATTTACGCAAACTATACCGCTTAGAATTCCGGCAGATGTGCCGCTTGGCGAGTTGACGCTGACGCTGGCAGACGGACTTGCCACACAACAAAAAAGCGCGGCGCAATCCTTCGCCCCGCGTGATTTGGGGCAGTTGGTGGGCCTTCTCAACAACTTACGCAAATCCGACAGGCTTTACCTACGGCTTTCCCGCGCCGCTTCAGGGGCGGTTATCGCCGCCAGCGAGTTGCCTAACCTGCCACCTTCGATGCTGGCAACGCTCGGCAACGAACGCAACGCCGGCGGCTATGCCACAACCCCAACTTCATCTGTTTTGGAACAGGAAATCGCGCCCGCGCAGTTCATCATTATCGGTCAACAAACCATGACTCTAAAAATCACGCGCTAAATTGCAATGCAACTGCCAGCGAAACGCGGCAGTTGCTCACGCCTCAAGGCGTAACTCTAACTTTTATAATACCTGATAACTTTTGCTCACCTGCTTATCACCTTACTCATCGTCCTTTTCGGTGGCCTGTTCGACCAGCGCGTCATATTTTTTACGCAGCGCGGTTTCATCGGGGTTGGTGGATTTTTCCTGTTGCCACCAGGCTTCGTGCGTCAGGTTGCCGGCTTTAGCGGAAAACATTTTGTCCACTGTGCCGGTGCCGGCTGCGCCTTCTAACACCTGGTAAGTGAATTCGAGCGGTTTATTCAGATTTGCCGCCAGAAAATAGTTCAGCGTGGCTTCCCCGCTGAGACCTAGTTCGTCAAGGCTATTATCTTCCGCCAATTCGATAGAAGCAGTGAGACCTTCATCACCGTTGAAACCGCGAAAGATGCCGTTGACGGATTTCGTCTCTTTTACTTTGCTGTTAGGCGTCGGCGAAGCGGCTACATTTGGTGTAGTTTGTGAGATATTTGGTGCCGCCGTTTCTGATTCGGCGGGTGTTTCCGGCGCGTTTGTTTGGCAGCCCCACAGCAAAAAAAGCGGGGCGAGGGCAAGGACAAATTTCTTCACCTGACTTAACTCCTTAGCGGACACTAAAATCTAACAAAACCGAGAACGGCGGGAACGCAAAAAATCTTCTTGGCAAATTCCCGCGAATCAAGTTATACTCCGTGAATCTTATTGCCTGCAAGTCCCGTTTAAGGGCCACAAGGCTTGGCAACGGTTATGCGCGACGCCTTGTGTTTCAATTCCCCCGGCGTCTCGTGGCATATTTTTAGCAAAAGGTGAACTTAGCTTCGTTAGGCTCAACGGGGGTGTTTTTATGTTTGGGAAAAAGCGTATTGCGATGAATTTTTATCGTCCGAACGGCGGTGGTAACAGTCACGCGCACACCGGCAACGCGGTAAAAATCATCACTTTCGCCAGCCAAAAAGGTGGCACCGGCAAAACCACCGGCGCGCAAACGCTGGCCTCTTGTTTTGCCCGTTACCACAACAAGCGCGTGCTCGGGGTTGACCTGGACCCGCAAGGCTGTTTCGGCCAGGGTTTGTTAGACGCGCCGCCCAACACGGCCCGCACGGCTGACCGTTTGCTCGTCGTGCCCAACGCCAACATCTCCGAGTACATTATTGAGGCCCGCCCGAATCTGGACTTAATCCCTAACATCTTTCAAAATGATGTCCGCGAAGCCATCGAACGCGCCCCGTTTTCGCCCAATTTGCTGCGCCGTCTGCTGCGGCCCGTGATAGACGATTACGATTTAATTATTGTGGATACCCCCGCGGGTATGTCGCGTTCTACGCAATTTGGTTTAGACGCCGCCGACCAGATAAGTTTGGTTATGTCGTGCGGCAAATACGCGCTGTTCGGCGTCTCAACTATGCTGGACTGGTTTGCCGCCCACTGCCACGCCCGCAGCAAACCGTTGCCGGATATTCGTGTAATTTTGAACAACTTCGACGCCCGACGCCGCTTTGACCGCGACTTTAGAGAAGAAGTGGAATACATCTTCGGCGAAGAACTCTATAAGACGCACATCCGCCCCAGCGTCAAAATCGTGGAAGCCGCCGCCAACGGCACCACCGTCATCGAACACAGCGAAAATAGCGGCGGCGCGATTGATTTCAAACTCCTCACCCGCGAAATTCTCGGCCTTCCCACTGATGTCATTCCGCAACAACCCACTGTGTTAGCTGAAATTGCGCGTCCCGCGCTGCGCTTGGTCTCCTAGCAATTCTGTTTACGAATGCACCGCCACGCCGCGCGGCATCTCTTTGCCGTCGCCGCCTTCCTGTGGCGTCAAGACCCTGAGCGGTTCGGGCCACGACACATCCGGCACTTTCTTCGGCCCGAAACGCGGGTCG
>JAYVJN010000543.1:0-3164 GCA_043769325.1 Acidobacteriota bacterium | reverse complement strand
TTAGAGTTACGCCTTGAGGCGTGAGCAACTGCCGCGCTTCGCTGGCAGTTGCACGGCTGAAGCCGTAACTCTGAGCGAAAACAAAACGCCGCAAAACTTTTGCCCACCTGCTTAGTAATGAACACGATTTCACTCTATAATGCTGACGGATTTATGCTCAAGCCGCCTAAACTAACTCTGCCCGCCAATCGGGAAGGCATTCTGATTGACGCCTGTTCGATTCTGCTCAACCTTTTTCTCTGGCCTGTTTTTACCGGCAAAGTCGGCAACTTGTTCAATCAATCATTTGGCGATAACGCCGCCGCTTTTACAACCTTGTCGGTGTTGATGTTGCTTATTCTGGCGGGGCGTTTGGGCGGACTTTATCTAAAAAGGTTCCCGCTGCAAGCGCGTTTGCCAGGTTCCTCCGCAACCAGATTCCCGTTTTACTTTGCGATTCTGAGTTTTCCGCTTTTCGTGTTGACCGCCGCTTTTGCCGCCATGTTGCTGGAAGCGGCCGGCGCAGAATTAGGGTTGTTGGAAAAAACCGAGAGCGGCGCGGCGAAAACGTCCGGGGCTCTTTCAGTAGTTACTCCGTTAGTGATGGTTTTCCTTTGCTGTCTGGAGAGTTACCTGCTCTACCGCTTGTCTAAACCTTTGAAAAATAAAGCGGCGGGGCAACAGAATTGGCGGTTTAGTTGGAAAGGCGAACTGCTGGCGGATTTCGGACTCTTCGCGTATATGATGGTCTGGCAGGTTTTCCACCACCAGACCGTAGAAATGATGCTGACGCCGGCTCCTAATGTGCCGGAAACCTTGAACTTAAAAATCGGCGGCACGTTCTTTTCGTTCTTTAGCTTCTTGATTTTTTACCTCTCGCCACGCGCCGTTTTTCTCATCGAAGACCGGCGTTATCTCGTCACCTGGCTTTTCATTTTGCTCGTTTTTCTATCTTCGCTGGTGCGTTATTGGTGAAGCCCTGCGCGGCGTGCGATAATCGGCGGCGTTATAGCGGTTTTCATTTGCGTTTACCGCATACCGACAAGATAACTTATACAGTGGGCAGAATTTACTTGCTGCCCACTGCACACGGCTATATGATTTATTTGGACAATAACGCTACTACGCGGGTTGCGCCCGAAGTCTTCGCGGCAATGCAACCCTTTTTCACTGAATTTTACGGCAACCCTTCATCGGCTCACGCCCTGGGGCAAGCGATGAAACGCGGCGTCGAAACGGCCCGCGAACAGGTTGCGGGTTTGCTCGGCGCGGCTGACGCGGGCGAAATCGTCTTTACTTCATGCGGTTCAGAGGCTGATAACTGGGCGATTCGTGGCGTTTTAGAGCGCAATCCGCAGAAAAAACACATCATCACCACGCGGGTCGAACACGAAGCCGTGCGCAACTATTGCGCTTTGCTGGAAACGCAAGGCTACGCGGTAACGTGGCTGGAAGTTGATGAAAACTGCCTGCTAAACCTTGCTGATGTGCGCGCCGCGTTGCGTCCCGACACGGCGATTGTCTCCGTCATGCTGGCGCAAAATGAAACCGGCGTACTGTTTCCGGTGCGGGAAATCGGGCGCGTCGTGCGGGAAAACTCTGACGCGCTGTTTCACGTTGACGCCGTGCAAGCCGTCGGCAAAGTTGCGCTTGACGTAAAAAACTGGGACGTGGATTTGCTCGCGCTGTCGGGCCACAAGTTGCACGCGCCACAGGGCGTGGGCGCGTTATATATGCGCGGCGGCGTGGAACTTGCGCCTTTTATTGTGGGCGGCAAACAGGAAGCGGGCCGTCGCGCCGGAACGTCCGCCGTGCCTTCGATTGTCGGCCTCGGCGCGGCTTGCGAGTTGGCGCAAACCGACGATAAGCACAATGAAATAGAGCGTTTGCGCGACAAACTGGAGAGCGAAATTCTGGCAACTTTCCCCAACGCCCGCGTCAATGGAGACCGCGCCCAACGGTTAGTAAATACCGCGAATATTTCTTTTTGCTATCTTGAAGGCGAGAGCATCATGGCGCATCTGGACGCGGCGGGCATCGCCGTTTCGACTGGTTCAGCCTGCCATTCTTCGTCCCGCACCGCCTCGCCCACGCTGGCGGCGATGGGCGTTCCCTACACGCAAGCGCAAGGCTCAATTCGCTTTTCGTTGGGCCGCTACAACACCGAGCAAGAAATTGACCAAACGCTCGAAACCTTGCGCGAAACCATCGGCAAACTGTCTGCTATATCGCCGTATGGCAAAGAGTTGGCGGCAATGGCGGCGGTTTAAGAGGCATCGGGAAATAGGGCCTGATGGTTTATTGCTTCAAGCCTTTTGCACGCCTGGTTTGCCGTTTTCGACAATGAATTTGCTGTGCGTTTTCACGGGCGCGTTTGGCACGGAAACTTTTTCGACTACGCGGTAATCGCTCTGCCATTGGTCGGGCGTAAGGGTGCAGAGGACGTAGCCGCGTTGGTTATTGTAAAAGCGGATGTGCGGGTTATCGGCCATGATGCGTTCGGTTTCGGGGCGTTTGTCGCTGCCGTCGCCGCTCGAACTGATAGAAGTGCCGACGAATTCCGCGCCCACCACAGGCGATTTTTTGTCAAAGAATTCGGGCTGTAAATCTGCTGCCCAATTTGAATGAATGTCGCCCGCAAGCGTCACGAAATTCTTGACTTTGGCGTCACGCACAAAATTTAACAGGCGATTCCGTGACGCGGCGTAGCCAGACCATTGATCCATTGAAACCGTCATTTCCGGCCCCGGCAAAAAGTCAATCGGGGCCATCATTACTTGCTGCGGCACAACATTCCAACGCGCCCGTGAAGTTCGCAAACTATCCGTCAACCATTTTTCCTGGGCCGCGCCGGTGAGAGTTGCTTCCGGCGCAAAAACGCCTGGGCAAGGCTTTTTCAGGCCGTCGCCACAAGGCTGGTCAGTGCGGTATTGGCGCGTGTCCAGCACCGAAAAACCGGCCAACGCGCCCCAAGATAACCCCCGGTAAAGCTGCATATCCGGCCCCTTTGGGAGCGAACTGCGGCGCAACGGCATATTTTCGTAATAAACCTGGTAAGCAATGGCGCGGCGTTTGAGAAATTCTTCCGGCGTGACGTTTTTGTCTTGCGAAATTGCGCCGGCGTAGTTGTTGCTGACCTCGTGGTCGTCGGTTGTCACTACCCAGGGCGCGATGCGATGCGCGGC
>JAYVJN010000542.1:0-5718 GCA_043769325.1 Acidobacteriota bacterium | reverse complement strand
TTTGCAGAAGCCCGCACTACGTCAAGGGCGAAACACACTTGACGAAGTGCGTGTTTCTGCATTAGTCAAAAACTCAATTTATGACCGTTCAAGGTATAGGTAGGTCAGCAGAAGTTTGCGGTGTAATCCCGACTGCGGAAGCCCGCACGCAGTAAGGGCGTCTGTCCGGCCCGCGACCACGCCCTTACTGCGTGCGGGCTTCCGCATTGTGCCGCGTTACTTCTGCTCACCTGCTTATGCCGCAAATCTCCTCGTGCAACGCGCAATAATCGGCCCAAGTGTCCACGTCGCGGCGAATATACGGCGACGCCACCGGCACGCGGCAGACTTCCTCGTTGTGCGCCTCAAACAAGCCACGCAAGCCGCTTTGCGCGTCAAGGCGCAATAATTCGGCGCGGAAATCCAGTGCAAGCAAAACCGGATGGCCGCCGCGCCCTTCGTATTCGGGAATCACCAAGCGCGCGCCCTGTCGCCACTTTTCGATTACAGCGCGAATCACAGATGGCGGCACGGCGGGCAGGTCAATCGGCGTAATCAGCGTGGCGGCTATGCCGTCCGGCAATAATTCTACGCCCCGCGCGATGGAAACGCCCATTTCGCTGTGGCTTTCGGCGTTAAGCGCGAAACTAACGGGCCAGCCGGCCAAATGCGCCTTTACTTCTTCGGCGCGGTGTCCCAACACAACGATTATATTTTCGAGTCCCGCCGCTTGGAGATTCAGCAAACAGCTTTCGCTTACGGTGCGTTCGCCAAAAGGCAATAGCGGCTTAAACGCGCCCATTCGTTGCGAACGTCCGGCGGCCAGCACAATCGCGGCAAGTCTTTTCATTCTCAAGGTTGAGTGAGCGGCCCGGTGCCGCGTCGCGGCGGGGTGATAATGATGTTGTCAATGAGCCGCGTTTTGCCGAAATAGGCCGCCAGCGAAATCAGCGTGGCGCGTTCATCGTCCAGTATATGCAATGGTTCCAGTGTTTCCGCGTCAGTCACGGCGACATAATCGGGCCGCGCCAGGGGTTCTTGCAAGAGCAAATCGCCCACCGTTTCGATAAAGCGCGACGCCTCGCGTTCGCCGTTTGCGTAGAGCTTTTCCGCTTGTTGCAAGGCGCGGTAGATGACGGGCGCGGCGGCGCGTTCCTCTGCGCTCAGATAGGCGTTGCGCGAAGACATCGCCAGGCCGTCCGATTCGCGCCAGGTCGGGCGGGCAACGATTTCCGTAGGCAAGGCCAAGTCTTCAGTTAATCGTTTAATAACAACAAGTTGCTGCGCGTCCTTTTGTCCGAAAAAGGCGAAATCGGGGCGCACGATGTTGAGCAATTTTGCCACTACCGTCGCCACGCCGCGAAAATGTCCGGGCCGCGACGCGCCTTCCAGACGGTCAGAAATACCTTCAACTGTGACATAAGTGGCAAAGCCAGGCGGGTAAATTTCCTCTACGCCAGGCGCGAAGATGTAATCCACATTGCACTCGGTCAGCCGGGCGGCGTCGCGGGTTAAATCGCGTGGATAGCGCGTAAAGTCTTCTGCCGGGCCGAATTGCGTGGGGTTGACGAAAATTGAAACGACGACCATATCGCACAAACGACGGGCTTCGCGCACCAAACTCAAGTGGCCTTCGTGTAACGCGCCCATCGTCGGCACCAAACCGATGGTGCAATCCTGTTCGCGCCGCGCCTTGCGCGTTACCGAGAACATCCGTTTGCGGCGGGTGATGATTTCCATAGACGATTTTGGATTTTGGATTTTGGATTTTAGATTTGCGATTGGATTTAGCGTGCGCTGGATAGGTCAGTACCGGAAGCAGTAGCAACAGGTAGCCTGTCCATAAGTTACCTCTAAATTGTGTCTGGCCCCGTCGCTACCGCTCTGGGTACTGACTTGTGGCCGGCGCAGCCGCACAAAATCCAATCCAAAATCTAAAATCTAAAATCCAAAATCATTTAATTCCCAATTCTTTAGCGACTTCCGGCGTCAAGCCGTAAGATTCAGTTTCGGCGGGGTATGAACCGGAGCGCACATCTGCGGCAAATTGCGTGATGGCGTCGGTCATAATCTCGCGCACGTTGGCGTATTGACGCACGAAGCGGGGCAGTTGGCCGAACGAAAGGCCAATCAAGTCGTGAATCACCAGAACCTGGATGTCACAGCCCGCGCCCGCCCCGATGCCGATGGTCGGGATGCTGATTTTCTGTGTGATATGCGCCGCCAGTTCGCGCGGAATGAGTTCCAAGACAACGGCGAACGCGCCCGCCGCTTCGAGGGCCAGCGCGTCTTCGATAACGCCTTGCGCCGCGTCTTTAGTGCGGCCCTGCACGCGAAAGCCGCCCAGTTTATTAAAGGCTTGCGGCATCAGTCCGATGTGTCCGCAAACCGGTATATCTTCGTCCACCAATCGTTTGACCAGCGCCGCGCGGTTGCGTCCGCCTTCCAGTTTGACGGCTTCGGCCCCGCCTTCTTTGACTAAACGCAGGGCATTGCGCACGGCGTCGTCCGCGCCCGTGTGGTATGAACCAAAGGGCAAATCGGCGATGAGCAAGGCGCGTTTGACGGCGCGGCGCACGGATTTGGTGTGCACTACGATTTCATCCAACGTGACGGGGACGGTATTGCCGTAACCCAGCGTAGTATTTGCCACGCTGTCGCCCACAAGAATTATATCCACGCCGGCTTCGTCCACAATCCGCGCCATCGGATAATCGTAAGCCGTCAGGCAGACCAATTTCTCGCCGCGCTTTTTGCAGCCGCGCACAATAGGGACAGTGACTCTTTCGGGGTTCTCCGGTTTAAGGTATGCCATAGTAGCGGGCGCATTATAGCCTCGACACCCAAAGGCGGCAAGCAGGTAAACGTCCGCTCAACGGCTAACGCGGCCAAACTTCTGCAATACAAAGGCCGCCCTGTGATATTTTCCTCAGTTGGTAGCTTAAAATCTGCGGCGCGTGTAAAATCCAAAATGGTTTATGGCAAAGGGGTTGGTCATACATATTGGCGAGGGCGACGAGCAGCGCGTGGAGGTGTGGGCAAAAGACCGCTTGCGCGTAGGCGTAGGCCGTGAGTGCGATGTGCGCGTGCGCGACGAAGTTTGGGAAGCCGCCGCCGCCGAACTTGAATTGGCGCGGCGCGACGGGCGTTTCCGTCTGACCGCGATGCGCTCCGACGCGCCCGTCACCTATCGCCAAAGCTCTTTAGCCATTGGCGACATCATGGACGACGGCGGCGCGGTGCGGGTGGGCGATTCATTGCTGGCCGTGCGTTTTTTGCCCGTCAACGATTCCGCGACGGCTCTGGTCAACACGGAAAGAAATGCCGTGGCGACCTTTATTCAAGAGGCCGCGCTGGAATCCGCTGCTTCCGGCGAACGCAGCGACGCCATCTTTTTCCTCCGCGAATTAGGCCGCGAACTCTGGCGCGAATTAAGCGGCGCGACCAAAGCCGCCATCATCGGCGTGCCGCTTTTACTAGCCGTCGGCGCAACTATTCTCGGTTTGGGTATCTACCGCGAACGGCGGCAAAGTCTCGACACCATCACGCAACAAAGCCAGCAAATAACCGACCAAAACCAACAGCTAACCACGCTTAAACAACAATTAGGCGCGACGGATGAACGCATTTCCGCGCTTGACCGTTCGCAACAGGGCATCCAGCAAGGCATTCAAGAGCGTGTTTCATTGCCACAGCGTTTGTGGCGCGACTATCATCGCGGCGTCTGTCTGGTGGCCGGCGTCTATCAATTGCTCGACCCCGACACGGGCCGGCCTTTGCGTTACCCCGAAACCAACGCCAACGAAGACGGCGAAATGGTGGCCGGCGGCGCGCCGCCTTTGCTCACCACGGAAGGCAAAGGCCAGTTGGCCGAGTTCGATTTCGTCGGCACGGGCTTTTACGTCGGCAACGGCTTTTTGTTGACTAACCGCCATGTCGTCCAACCCTGGACAGCGGGCGGACAAAACCAGGCGGGCCGGCCTAATATCAAATCGCTCCGCGCTTATTTTCCCGGCCGGCGCGAAGCCATTGCGTTGCAAATAAAAGGCATAGGGCAGAATTTCGACCTCGCCGTTTGTGCGCTTACCGGCAACTTCGCGGATTTACCCGCCTTGCCTTTGACAACCGAAGGAGACGCGCCGGGCGTCGGGGTCGCAGTGACGATGATGGGCTATCCGTCGGGGCCGGACAGACTGCTCGCGTTGCTCAGTGATAAAGAGGCGCAAGCCTTGCAACAACGCTACAATTCGTCGTTGGATGTTTTGCTGCGGCGGTTGGCGGAACTCAATTTGGTCAAGCCTCTAACCACGCAAGGCAATATCACCGACACTTACAAAGAGCGCGTCGTGTTTGACGCCGCCACCAGCGCGGGCGGCAGCGGCGGGCCTATCTTTGGCCCGGCGGGGCGCGTCATCGGCGTCAGTTTCGGCGTGTTTACGGAGAATACCGCCTCCAATTTCGGCGTCCCCATCGCCAACGCGCTGACGTTGTTGCAAAAAGCCGGCTGGCGCAATCCCGCTACGGCAACGCCCGATGTCGCTTTAACCACGCCGTAAGTCGTGCGTTTGCCGTAAGAACACCTCTTATTAAAAATCGCGGAAAAATACTTCTTGCCTTTCGTTGAAGATTTTCGCTAGAATGTTCAGGCGCACCACTTTTTAATGCGCTACCACGGACTACTCCAAAATGGTCTGTTCCTACTCTGAAATTCCCACAAAGAAAACTTATTAACTCCATGAAAATTTGCAACAGAACAGGCCTGGCTTGCTTGCTCATAGTGGCTTTACTT
This sequence comes from Acidobacteriota bacterium, assembly GCA_043769325.1. Lineage (GTDB taxonomy): Bacteria > Acidobacteriota > Blastocatellia > Pyrinomonadales > Pyrinomonadaceae > JAYVJN01. The sequence continues at coordinate 950 of JAYVJN010000542.1, read as the reverse complement.
GGCATTGCGCCGTTTACCAACGCTTTCGCGCACAGCCTTAACGCGCTGACGCAACTGCGGATGATTAGCGGCACAACGCTCAACGGCCACACGACAGGCAACCATAAAATTGACGCTTATCTTGTCTCTTCGGGGCGGCGTCATCGGGTTGACCCGCTGCTGATGTACGCACTCGTGCGGCATGAGTCTGGCTTTCGCACGCGGGCGCGTTCGCACAAAGGCGCGCGCGGCCTCGCCCAGCTTATGCCGGCAACGGCCCGTAGCTTAGGCGTCAAAAATATCCACGACCCCAAGCAAAACGTCGAAGGCGGCACGAAGCTGATGCGCCGTTTGCTGACTAAGTTTAAGGGCAATGTAGCTTTGGCTTTGGCCGGTTACAACGCCGGCCCGGGGGCCGTGAAAAAATACGGCAGCCGCGTGCCGCCTTACCGCGAAACGCAAAACTATGTCCGCAGCATCGGTTCGCAATACGCTAAAATGCGCCCCGGCGCGTTGCCCCGCGCCGCCGCTAAGGGCCGCCGGAAGTAACAGTAAACCGAATTGCTAAACATTAAGGCCGCCATCGTCAAACGATAATGGTGGCCTAATGGTTTTTACAACTCTAACAAACTAAGTTCAATGATGTTGGGGTTGCCGGCTTGCACGCTGGCAAGCGTGGCGGCAGAAGGCGCGCGGGCGAGGTTGATGCGGGCGACGGCGGCTTGCGAACCCTCGAAGATGATGTTTTCCATCTCTTGGACATTGATGTCTGCCGCGCTGATTGCGTCCAACACGCCCGCAAGCACGCCGGGCCGGTCTTGATGGCGCACAACCAATGTGTGCGTTGCGGGCGTGCGTCGCGCCAGATTGACGACGTTGGGCACGCGGCCTGTCGCTTGGAAAGTTGCGATGATGCGCACGGTTTCAGCGGCAATCGCTTCCTGCGCCTGGTCGGTGCTGGCCCCGATGTG
>JAYVJN010000541.1:0-2747 GCA_043769325.1 Acidobacteriota bacterium | reverse complement strand
TTTTCTGAAAACAATAGGCGGCGCGGCTTTAGTCGGCGCGGCGTCGGGGCCTTTGGTTGAATTTGTCGGGCAAGAAGTGAAACGCCCGCGTGTGGTCGTTTTTTGGGAAGAGGGTTTCCCGACGATTGACGGCTTAAATTTGGAGCGCGGCGCGTTGGCGGCGGCTTTGGGCGCGTTTGACACGCAGTTTTGGGGCGAGAAAGAGATTCTCGCGGAACGGCTCACCAAAGAACCGCCGGATTTGTTCGTCAACCCTTACGGCGCGGCCTTCCCCTTGCGTTGCTGGTATCCGTTGCACCAATACCTCTGGCCGGGTCGCAATTGGCTGAACCTGGGCGGCGTGCCTCTGGCCGTGCCGTGTGTGCGAACGGCTGCCGGCTGGCGGGCTGAAACGCGCCAACCGCAGTATCACAAGCGTTTCGGCATCTACCAGACTTACGCCGTCGCCGGCAGCCGCGTCAAAGAATGGCGCGTAAACGAGGGAATGCCGGCGGTTAAAGACTTCGCGGCGGAAGAAGTCTATGAAATGTACCTGCGGTTTACGACGACCAACGATTACCCCAACGAAACCGGCACGGCGGGCCAGCGCGATGCCAACCTCAAAACGCTTGTCACGGGCTACGACGCCAAAGGCCAACGCATCGCCGCGCCAATTGTGCAGATAGACCGGATGCTTGGCGATTACGCCGGCGGGCGTTGGGTTTGGGCCAACTACAAGGGCCGCATCAGCCCCGAACTCATCACTAAACTGGCCGAAACCGCCCTGCAAGGCGCAATCGAAGTTGTCGCGCAACCTTCGTTCGCCTGCTATCGAGAAGGCGAAACGCCAACGATTAACGTGCAAGTTCGCAGACCAAAGGATGATTTGCGGCTATCTGACGAAGGGTCAATAACCATAATCCCAATAAGGGTATCTGGCACGCCAACACAGCTATCACCGGGCCGGAGCGGGCTTCTGCCAACTAGGTTTGGCCTTAAACAAAGTAGTGGCGGAGCCATCGGTTCTTATACCTTTCCCAAGACTGCAACTCCTGGTTTTCATGAAGTCTGGACCTCGGTAGAAGTTCCAATGGGAAAGGCGGGAAATCTTTCTACCATCCATAATACCACTGGTTTTTGGGTTTACGACGCTAAACTCATGGCTGGCGGTGCGCCGATAACTACTGATAAGCATTTCTTTTACCGCAACGGCGAACCGTTTCCCGTGACCGGCACTACTTACATGGCGTCGGATGTGCATCGCAAGTTTTTGCTGGAGCCGAACCCGTTTGTCTGGGACAAAGATTTCGCCGAGATGAAGGCGGCGGGCGTCAATCTGGTTCGCACGGGCCTCTGGACGGCGTGGAAGAATTTCATGCTTGATGTCGGCACGGTCAACGAGGCGGCGTTACGGGCGTTGGACGCCTTTATGCTGACGGCGCGAAAGTATGACATCCCGATTATTTTCACGTTCTTCGCGTTTCTGCCGGAACTGTGGGGCGGAAACAACGCCTATCTCGACCCTCGCTCAGTGCGGGCGCAGCAGCAGTTTTTGTCCATCATCGCCCAACGCTACGGCCTGATGAACGATGTGATTTGGGACTTAATCAACGAGCCTTCGTTCTGCAATCCAGACCGCTTGTGGAGTTGCCGCCCGAATTATGACGCCCACGAACGCCAGGCCTGGCGCGATTGGTTAAAGTCACGTTATCCCGCCGCATCCGACGAGGAAAGGGAAGTAAAGTTGTTGGAAAATTGGCGGGCGACGCCGGAAGATGGCACGGGCTTGCCCAAACTGGAAGAATTCGACGGCGTGGCGATTCACGACAACCGCCGCCCGTTCAAGACCATTGACTACAAACTCTTTGCCCAAGAGACATTTACGCGCTGGGTGGAAGCAATGACCGCCGCGCTGCGCTCCAACGGCAACAAAAACCAACTGATTACCGTCGGACAGGACGAGGCCGGTTGCGGAGATAGTCCCAGCCCACAGTTTCACGCGCCGGCGGTGGATTTCACCTGTTTGCATAACTGGTGGGCCAACGATGATTTGGTCTGGGACGGCGTGATGATGAAAGCCCCGTCCAAACCGTTGCTCGTTGAAGAAACTGGCATCATGTTTTACGAAAAACTGGACGGGCGGCCCTGGCGCAGCGAAGAAGAAGCGGCGCGTTTGCTAGAACGCAAGATGGCTTTGAGTTTGGGCGCAAACGGGGCGGGCTTTGTCGAGTGGATTTGGAACATCAACCCTTATATGACGCTGGATAACGAGGCCACTATCGGCTTTAACCGCATGGCCGGAACCGCCAAACCGGAACTGGAAATGTTTACTAACGTGGCCCGCTTTGCCGCCGCTAACCGCAAGTATTTCAAGGGCAAAGTAGAAGAAGATGTCGTCCTGGTCATACCCCAAACCAACATCTTCACGCCGCGCAACCACGCCACAGAAATCACCCGCCGCGCCGTCCGCGTCATGCACTACTATTGCCAGACACCTCTCAGCGCGGTGGGCGAATACCAACTCCACGAACTCGGCAACACACCCAAAATGTTGCTCATGCCGTCGCCAATGGGGCTCCATGCCAAGTGTTGGGACGCGCTGCTGGCCCACGCGGACAAAGGCGCAACCGTCGTTATCACCGGCCCCGTTGATTTGGACGACCACTACTTGCCCACTGAACGGCTGAAAACATTAAGCTTACAGGCCACACGCGGCCCTGTCATGGATTATGAATTTGTCGAATGTGACAAACGCGAATTGTCGTTCC
>JAYVJN010000540.1:0-4750 GCA_043769325.1 Acidobacteriota bacterium | reverse complement strand
GTAAAGAAAAAACCTAATTTTCCGGCAGCGGCCAGGGCCAAAAACAGGCGCGGCGCACGGCCCTTGATGCCACACCAAGCATAACAGACGCCGAAGAACAGGATAAATTCTGCCAAAGTCCACAGATAAAAGGGATGTGGTTCGGGCAAGCCCATTAAGTCGCGCCCCAATCTGAGGGCCGGAGTGAAAGCCAACGCGCCGACCAGATTCATCAAAGCGGTTCCCAGTAAAGCGGCGCGTAGCCAGGTTGGTAATTTCAGCATAATTTATTTCCCCGTCGCCGCGCTCAGGCGGGCTGTTGCCAGGCGCAGAATTTCTTGCACTTGCGCGTTCCAATAAAGCCAGTTGTGAGCTCCGGGGAGTTGGCGGTATTCGTGCGGTATTTTCTTCTCAGTCAAGAGTTTAGCGAGGTCTTGGTTAGAGGCCAGGAGAAAATCTTCGGTGCCACAATCGGCGTAGAGAAAAGGCAAAGCCTTGATTTGTTCGGGCGTCAGCGCATTGATGAGTTTGAATAAATCATTGGCGGCGCGAGTTTGATTATCCGTCGGGCCGTAGGCTTTCATCAGCGATTCGCCAAAGAACGGCGCGCGGCTGAAGGTTTTATCCGTCCATTCCGCCGCCCGCAACGCGCCGCTCAAAGAACCGGCGAAAACGAATTTGTCGGGGTACTTAACGCCGAATTTTAAGGAACCATAACCGCCCATCGAAAGCCCTGCGATACTGCGGCCCTGGCGTGTTTTGAGAACGCGGTAGCGGCTTTCCACATCGGGTATAAGTTCATTGACGAGATAACTTTCGTACTTATCTGCCGGCGCGACAGGGCTGTCCGTGTACCAACCGTTGTTGCCTTCCGGCGTGACGATTAACAGGCGATAAGCGGCGGCGTATTCCGACAATTTGGTGAAAGTCGTCCAATTATCGTAACGCCCCGTGAGTCCGTGTAAAAGATACAGCACCGGATAAAACGCCGTTTTGTTCTGCTCATAGTCCAACGGCAAGACTACGTTGTAAGGCAATAACTTGCCTTGCGTTTTGCTCTGCCATTGCACCGTTTCTACGCGGCATTTGGCGGGCGCAGGTTGTTGGGCGGGCGCGAAGACGGGAAGAAAAAGAATTAACGCAAAGACGCAGAGGCGCAGCCAAATAAGTGGGGGAGTAAGGGAGTGGGGGAGTGGGGGAGAAACGCTCCGCGTTGTCACCGCTTTTTGCGTCCTTGTTGGAAATCTGTATGTTCTCATAGCTCTTAATTTACTGTTATTTCACTTCCCTCGCCAACTCTGCGAAAACGCGGCGGTATTTTTCCGGTATCGCCACGCCACGCCGCGTGTCCATGTCCATGCAAACATTGATGTTGGTCGTTTGGGCACACAACTCTCCGGCGCGCATGAGGCGATAAACAAACGTCGCGGAACTGTTGCCCACACGCGGAATCGTCATTTCCAACGTGAACTTGTCGCCATCCGTCAACGGCGCGAAAAACTCCGCCTCCGATTTCACTGTCGGGAAACCCAGCCGTTCCGTTTCCCGCAAATCATGGTAAGTAATACCACAACGGGCAGCGAAAAATTCTTCCAAAGCGATGTGATAATAGTGGAAAAAGACCGGATAATAGACGATGCCCGCCGGGTCGCAATCGCCAAAACGGACGGTGATTTCGGTAGAAAACATAGCGCGTGAAAGGTAAACCGTAAATCGTAAACCGTGACCAATCGTTTTTCTTGTCACGATTTACGGTTCACGGTTCACGTCTGTTTAAGCAGTTTCTTGTCAGTTTTGCCCCGGTCATTTTTGGGCAAATCGGCGCGGTACTCAACCCAACGCGGATATTTGTACGGCGCGAGTGTAGTTTTGACAAAGTTTTGAATGTTGGCGGTCAGTTCGTCGCCGGGCGCAAAGCCCTCGCGTAAGACGATGAAGGCTTTGGATTTAACTAAACCGTCGCCCGCGTCGTGACCGATGACCGCGCACTCTAAAACGGCGTCGTGTTGCAGCAGACAGTTTTCGATTTCGATGGGCGCAACCCAGACGCCGCCCACCTTGAGCATATCGTCGGCGCGTCCGTGATACCAGAAATAGCCTTCGGCGTCTTGGTGAAATAAATCGCCCGTAAAACACCAATCGCCGGCGAATTTCTCTTTCGAGGCTTCGTGATTACGCCAGTAACAGATGGCCGCCGAATCGCCTTTGATGTGCAGTTGACCCATCTCACCCGTCGGGACTGCGTTGCCTTCGGCGTTGGCGATTTTAGCCTCGTAGCCCGTGACAACGCGCCCCAGACTGCCTAACTTGACATCGCCAGGCCGGTTCGAGACGTAAATATGAAACATCTCCGCCGAACCGATGCCGTCGTAAATTTCCACGCCAAAGCGTTCTTTCCAGCGCAGATACAGTTCCGGCGGCAAAGCCTCACCCGCCGAATAACAGAAGCGCAAACACGACAAATCCGCGCCGGCGGCTTCGGGCGCGTTGAGCATGGCGTTAATCATCGTCGGCACGGTGGTTAGAATCGTAGGCTGGTATTTGGCAATGACCTCATACATTTTCTGCGCCGTCGAACGGTTACTAAACAACGCCGTCGCGCCCCCGACGGCAAACGGGAAAAGCAGATTCGTCCCCGTCGCGTAACCAAAAAAGAGCTTAGGCACGCCCACCGTCAAATCGTCCTCGCGCACGCCAATCGTCCGTTTGGCAAAGACTTCGGTGTTGAAAGGCAAGTCGTGATGCAGATGCACCGCGCCTTTCGGGTGGCCCGTCGAACCAGACGTGAAAAGCCAAAGGGCGATGTCGTCCCGCGAAGTGTCGGCGGGCGTCAATTCATCTGATTGCGCCTCAACCACATCGGCCCAGCGTGTGAAAGGATGAAGTGAAACAGAAGGGCCAGCAGGGTCTTGGCTGCTTTGACTGACCACGAGGACATTGCGTAAGTATTTCGCGCCCTTCATAGCTTCCGCAAACATTTCGACCATAGATTCTGCGATAATCGCCACCCGCGCCCGCGTGTAATCCAGGTAATAGGCGTAATCGCTCACGGTCAGCAACGGGTTGACCATCGTAATCACGGCCCCGATTTTGCTCGCCCCAAACCACCCCGCGACAAACTCCGGGCAATCCGGCAAGACAAACAGCACGCGGTCTTCCATCCGCGCCCCTAACTCGCGCAAAGCATTCCCCGCGCGATTCGACCATCGCGCCACGTCGCCGTAAGTCCATTGCCCATCGCGGTAGTAAAGACAGATCTTATCCGCGCGGCCCTTCTCTAAATTGTCATAGAGAAAGTAATCCGTCATGTTGAAGCGTTCGGGAAATTCAGGGTTCATAAAAAGTCTGCACTTATTCTATGTTGGCTTTACATATTCCATGTAGCTATCAAAGCATTTTTGAAATACCGCTTCTGAATCCGTCCAATTGTAATGCTCAATCTCAAGTTTCATCACTCTAATTATTAATGCCCATGAGTAGCCAAGAGCTATGTCTGCAAATGAGCGTTCCGTCTCGTTCTCAAAATCAATAAGAGTGATAGAATCATCTTCTTCTTTCTTCAGGCACATATATATCTCCTCAACCGAGCTATGTATGAAAGAGTTAGGTACATAATAAGCCTGTCTAAGATACTTCTCTAATCCAACCTTTTTAGCGACTGAAACCAGATCTGCTTTTGTCCATCTAGGCTGCAATCGCCCGCTATTGCCTCTGAAAGAATTAACTTTTTTCTCCCAATCTGAATCTCTTTCTTTAGCTATGTCTTCAAAGCCAAGCTTCTTAAGTGCAACGAAATTATAGTCCCAGAATGAATCTATCTCAGTAGGATTTAGGTGAAGATATGTTGCATCGACAAGTTTCTCAAACATACTGCGCAGAATCATCATTGCTGCGAAGCCAAAGCCATTAGAACCGAGTAAACAGATTTCGGCAAAGTCATTTGCACACCGTCTTCCCAACATAAAGATAGTTATGTGTTCCTTGTCGGCAATGGGTGTATGGCTAAAAACATGGTCTAGTGCATCGTTTAAGCTATCAAGTTGCCAGAGAAGTTTCTGATTTCGCTTACTGAATAACTCAATTTCCTTTTGCTGCTGAAAATTGAAGACTTGTTGTTCTTTCATAGGAAATGACTCTCACAGTCTCTACAGTAATATGCTCTAAAGAGGCTTTTAACTTGCCGGAAAACAACGAAAAAGGCAAGACCCGAAATGAGCCTTGCCTTTTGAATATTCATTATGAGCCGCGTCAGACGGTCATTAGTTCGGTTTCTTTGTGTTTGGCGAGGTCGTCAATTTTGGCGATGTGCTGGTTGGTCATTTTCTGCGTTTCGTCGAGGCCGTCGCGTTCGTTGTCTTCGGAGATGGTTTTGTCTTTGAGGAGCTTTTTGAGCTTGTCGTTGGCGTCGCGGCGGACGTTGCGCACGGCGGTGCGGTGTTCTTCGACCAGTTCGTGGACTTGGCGCACCAGTTGTTTACGGCGTTCTTCGTTGAGCGCGGGGACGGGAACGCGGATGATTTTGCCGTCGTTCGAGGGGTTGACGCCAAGATTTGCGCCGGTGATGGCTTTTTCAATCGCGCCGAGTTGCGTGGTGTCCCAGGGTTGGACGGTTATTAGTTGCGGTTCGGGCGCGTGGACGGAAGCCATCTGGTTAAGCGGCGTGGGCGTGCCATAGTAAAGCACCATCACGCTGTCCAAGAGACTGGCAGAAGCGCGGCCCGTGCGCACACTGGCGAGTTTGTGGCGCAAATCTTCCACCGCTTTGTCCATA
>JAYVJN010000539.1:0-4439 GCA_043769325.1 Acidobacteriota bacterium | reverse complement strand
CGCGGCGCGGCGTAAATGCCCGAAGTGCGCGTAAAGACCTCGCCGCTCAAGAGCATTTCGTCTATCCGCGTCGAGTAAATACCCCAGTAATATACAGTTAAGCCGATTCCCGCCGCGATTAAAGCCAAAACCGGCAAGACCACTAACGGACGGAAAATACGCCGCCGCCAACGCGCAAAGAAACCCAGACGCGGGCGATGGTAACGCGCTACCGGCACATCGGCGGCGCGGCTGGCGCGGGCCAGTTTCACGCGGCGTTGCGGTGTTTGGAGACTCGACATAGAACGCTCTGCCGGACATTGCGGGAGAGCATTAACCGCGCACGGCTAACGCTTTCATTACTCTAACGCTTAGGCCGCCTAAGGGCAAGGGAAAAGAGGGGTTGGGGAGTGGGGAGTGGGGAGTAGGGACATACGCGCCAAGTTAAGCTGCCAGGCGTATCACAGGCTGCCAGCCTGTGGTTTTGTTGGGCGGCTAAGTGGTTGAAAGGAAACGAGCCTCTGCCGTAGGCCGGAACAGGCTGGCAGCCTGTTCTACCAGGTTTGCGGCTTAACTTGGCGCATATGGGGAGTGGGGAAAGCGTGTTTAATGATAGCTTTTATTTCAAGGTATCTCTTTCAAGAAAAAGGATTATGGCGGTCAAAAGGCTAACTCGTTTGTTTTCTTTGCGCCTTCACGTCTTGGCGTGAAATTCTTTTTCTTAAAGCAGATAGTTTGACAACTCTGCGGCGGCCCGTCACACTGACGCTTGATGCCAGAATCCGCTCATAATCGGCCCGCGCGGGCGCGAACCCGCCGGCGTCTGAAAATCCGTTACGCCGCCGTCGCGTTGCTGGCCGCGATTGGATGCGGCACAATTGGCTTTCACACTCTGGAAGGATTGGGCTGGATTGACAGTTTTTATATGACGGTACAGACCGTCACCACCGTCGGCTATGGCGATTTAGCCCCGCGCACGCCTGGTGGCAAACTGTTTGTCGCCTTTTTTATGCTGGCCGGCGTCGGCGCGGTGGCTTACATACTTTCCAGCACGATACAAGTAATCGTTCAATCAGAGTTTATCGCCGCTTTCAGCACCCGGCGGCAACGGCGCGGCATGAAAAACCTAAACAATCATTTCATTATTTGCGGCGCGGGGCGCGTCGGGCAGCGCATCATCGAAGAACTGGAACGAATGCACATCCAGTTTGTCGTTATCGAACGCGACGAAGCCCGCGTAAACAGACTTTTAGATCGTGGCGATAATGTTTTATTAGGCGACGCCACGCTGGAAAGTATTTTGCGGCAGGCCGGCGTGGAACGCGCGCGCGGCCTGGCGACTTGTCTGGCCGACGACGCCGATAATGTTTACGTCGTTTTGGTGGCCCGCGATTTGAACAAAGAGTTGCACATCGTGGCCCGCGCCGTTGAAGAACAGGCCGAACCGCGTTTGATAAAGGCCGGCGCCAACCGTGTGGTCGCGCCCATCATCATCGGCAGCCACCGCATGGCGCAAGCCCTGACTAAACCCGCCGTCGCCGATTTTATGGAATCCGTGACTGCCGAAAACCTGGAACTTGGTTTTGAAGAGGTGGAACTCGACGCGCGTTCGCCTTACGCCGGTAAGACCTTGCGGCAAACCAACATCCGCTCCGCGCTCAACGTCGTTATCGTGGCCCTGCGGCGGCGCGACGGCACGCGGCTTTTCAATCCAACCGGCGATGTCACGCTTGAAACCGGCGACCTGCTCATCGCCATCGGACGCGCCGAATCACTGCAAAGTGTGGTCAAAACAGCGCGGGGAGAGCATTAGTTCCAGGTTCCAGGTTCAAAGTTCAAAGTTGGGTTGCCTTTCTTGAACTTTGAACCTGGAACCTGGAACCTGGAACTTTATGAAAATCATTGTCACCGGCGGCAGCGGTTATTTGGGCTTGCACGTCCGTTCGTTTTTTTCGGCGGACGACTTCTCGCGCCGCGTTTCGGGCCGCGACATCACTAGCTTTGGCGATTGCGCGATGCTTGATGAATACGATGCGGTCATCCACCTGGCGGCGCACTTGGACAAATCGCCCGCTGCCGCCGAGGAGTGTTTCCGCGTCAACGCCGAAGGAACCGCCAACATCTTACGAGCCATGCGGCCCGGCGCGGCCTTTATTTACGCCTCAACCAAAGACGTTTACGGCCCCCACGCCGCCAACTACAAAGACGAAGTTCCCGAAGGCTGCCCGACGCTCTATCAAGGCCAGACCGCGCTGGAATGGTCAAAGCTAATGGGCGAACAGTACACCCAATTTTACGGCGCGGCGAAAGGTTTACGCACCTGCGTCTTACGGCTTTCGACGGTTTACGCCTACGCTTCCGCCGATAATGAGCCCGGCTTTGTCGGGCATTATTTTGACGCCGTGAAAGAGGGCCGGCCCTTGCGTCTGCCGGGCGGCGGGACGCCCGTGCGCGATTTACTGCACGTTGACGATTTCTCCCGCGCCTGTCGCGCTTTTATTGATTCCTCAATCACAGCGGGCCTCTACAATCTCGGCGGCGGGCGTTACAACTCTATGAGCTTGCGCGGTTTAGTAGAAACAATGGGGCATCTGACAGGCCAAACGCCGGCCCTTGACGAAACGGCAAATATCCCCGCGCCTGTGCCGCTCAATTACATTTCCGACATCACCAAAATCGAAGGCGATTTGGGTTGGACGCCGCAAACCAGCATCGCCGAAGGCTTACGGACTCTGCTATGAAAATCAACTTCAAACGGCTCAATCACATACAGGTTTGTATTCCGGCGGGCGCGGAAAACGAGGCGCGCGCCTTTTACGGCGGCTTGCTGGGTTTGACGGAAATCTCTAAACCGGACGCACTCAAAACCGATGGCGGTGTCTGGTACGCCATCGCCGATGTGCAAATTCACGTCAGCGTCGCGCCCGCGCCCGATAAAGCTGATCGCCACGCCGCCTTTGAAGTGGAAAATCTGTCTGACATTATCCTCTATCTGCAAGCCAACGGCGTTACGACCAGAGAGAGCCGCAGCGTCCCAAACGCAGACCGCGCCTCGTTTTACGACCCGTTTGGCAACCGTATCGAATTGCTGGAGTTACGGTAAGCAGGTAGTTCCAAGTTCCAAGTTTAAGGTTCAAAGTTAAATGACTACGCGGCAATAACTTTGAGAGTGCTATAAACCGGAATACTTTTGCTCACCCGCTTAAATCCGGCGCAGCTTTGGCGCGTCGGCGCGGCCCGCGCTTCAACGGAAAGAGTTGGTAGAAGCACGCAAAATGCCTAATGTCGCGGATTTCATTTTGGTTTAACGGTACTTTCTGATGCAATTCGTTGGCTATCAACGGTGTCTGCGCTGACCACTGACCACAGGCTACTGAAAACTGTTATAATAATGCGTTTATGGCTTTCTAAAACCAGTGAAGTGCCGGTGCGCGAACAACTGGCGACGCAAATCATGTTAGGCGTGGTGAGCGGCGATTTTGCGCCTGGCGAAAAACTGCCCAGCACGCGGGAACTGGCGCGACGCTTAAAGATTCACGCCAACACTGTCAGCGCGGCTTTTCGGGATTTGGAGGAACGCGGCTGGCTGGAATCACGCAAAGGCAGCGGCGTCTATGTGTGCGAGAGGCCACGCGCCACGCCGACGGATGAGCGTTTTGCGCTTGACCAACTTATCGCCGAGTTTTTCCGGCTGGCGCGCGCCCACGGCCACCAACCGGCGGACATCCGCGCCCGTCTGCGCCACTGGCTCAACGCGCACCCGCCCGACCATTTTCTCGTAATTGAACCGGATGCCGCCTTGCGCGCCTTGCTGATGGCGGAAATCGCCGACGCGACGGGCGCAACGGTGCGTGGGGTGGGGTTGAGCGATGCCACCGGCCAACTTGAAGGCGCGGCCCCTGTCGCGTTGCACAATGAGACTGCCACCGTTCGCGCCGTATTGTCGCCCGGCACCGACCTTTTGCTTTTGCGTTCACGCTCCGTCGCCGCAGAAATGGCGGGCAAACGCAAACCCGCGCCTGATGAAATCGTGACCATCGTTTCCGGCTGGCCCGATTTTCTGCGTTGGGCGCACACGATGCTCGTCGCCGCCGGCCTCAGCCCCGACGCGCTCGTCTGCCGCAACACCAGCGAGGCTGGTTGGCAGCGCGGTTTACGCGCCAGCGCAATGGTCATCACCGAATTTCTCACGGCTCGCCAAATCCCTCACGGCTGCGACACGCGCGTCTTTCGTCTCATCGCCGACGCTTCGCTGGAAGAGTTACGCGCTTGCGCCGAACAGTTCACTTAAAAGTGCTGAGAACTGATATAAGTGCTGAGTGCTGAGGACTGAGTGCTGAGAAAGAGAGGCTTGGTTTTTAACCGACACTCAGCACTCAGCACTCAGCACTCAGCACTCAGCACTCAGCACTCAGCACTCAGCACTCAGCACTCAGCACTCAGCACTCAGCACTCAGCAC
>JAYVJN010000538.1:0-5043 GCA_043769325.1 Acidobacteriota bacterium | reverse complement strand
TTCCGGTTCGGTGTCATACTCAATAAGTTCTTCAACTTGCGGCGCGGCTGGTTTGAGCGAAATTCTGCGGCCAAAACCAGTAAAGACTTGCGTGTCGGCAATCTCAGGTTCTTGCGCAACTAACTGCGGTGTAACAGGTTGAGTCTCTACGCTCTTGAGCAAAGAGACCCGCGGTGGCGCAAACGAAGGTGAACTCATTTCGCTTGCTGAGGTTGGAACAAGTTCTTCTAAAGGATTGTCGCGTAAAACTGCCGCGCCGGGACGATTCGCGTCCAGGGTTTTCATATTAGCCCGCCCGCGTTCAATGCGTTGGAGTGCGCGGATGACACGCAAATCCAATTCTTTGCGGTGCGTTAAAGAGACAACTCCGGGCGCAAAATCAGCGACGGCAACTTTAATTACCGGCTCCCGTTTTTCCATTCGCGGGGGCGGCAACGGCGGGTCATCGGTGCGGTTTTCACGGCGTAACTGAAAGTCACGAAGCCGCGCGCTGACTTCTTGCCGCCATTGCGGGCGTTGGTCTTGCAGACGGCTGGGGAATTCCAGCACATTAATATCAGGGGTTTCCGCTAAAGCCATTGGTTCACCTTACATGAGGCAGTTAAACTGTTAGCACCGGTGGGTTGAGTGATTATTTCGGCCATTGTCGAGACAATATATTTCTCAACGTAAACAGAAGTAAACATTGGGGGCCACCTAAATGTTAGGGAATTTGTCGCGTTAATTACAAAATAGCGTCAACTTGGGGGAATGTGCTAACTACAGCGGCAGACTATACAGAAATGACTTTAACTAGTCAACACGAAATTGTACTGTTTACTGGATTTGTTCTTTGTTTAAGAAATTTCACAGGTGGTTGAGGAAATTTTCCGCGCCCGTTATCGGCAAGTATTTTCCGGGGCTACCACAAGCAACCGTTTATAGCCGTTGGCGTCCGGCAAACCCGGCTTCTTCATCGTGCCACCATTCAATCTCATCGCCCTCGCCTAACTGCCAACATAACAACACGATACGGTCTTCACGCCAGGCCGGAAAATCAATCAAACCGCGCGTATAATCTTTAATCTGAATGCCGCTATCAATGATGGTTCGGTTAAGCTCACTGAACTCCAAGAGCCGCGCCACATACAAGCCGCCGTCAGCCATCCCGCCGCCGCCTTTAACTGCATTGGCCGCCGCTTGTTGCGCCGCCGCCCTCTGTTTTTGCAGATAGGCGTGCAACTTTTGTAAACGCAAAATTCGCGGGCGCACTTGCCCGAGCATTTCGTTGGCTTCGTTGAGAGTGAAGACTTTCATGGCAAGTACACCTAATTATCGTCTGAGACGCGAACAAATTCGTGTGGTTGCTCAATTTCCAGTTCGCCGCTGTTGTCCGGCAAAATGACACCGGAAGCCGGCGGTGGAAAGCCTGGCTGCGTAACGATGCCCGGCGGCACATACGAAGGCTGAGTAAGACCCGAATCGCGCATATTCGGCACGCCGGAGATGTGTATTTCGCCTCGTTCGTCATAGCGCGCGCCCTGTTGCCATTCTTTGCGGACTTGTTCGGCAATATCGCCTAAGTCTATAAAAAAGTCGGCCACGTCTATCAATTTCGGCGCAGTATTGGAGCGGAAACCGGCCACTTCGACGCGGCAACCCTTATACGCTACGGCGTTGACGGCATAGACGAAATCTTCGTCGCCCGAAACCAAGACCGCCGTATCGTAACGACCTGCCAGGCTCAACATATCCACCGCAATCTCGACATCTAAATTGGCTTTGCGGGTGCCATCGTAAAAGGTCTTCAACTCTTTTTGGATGACACGAAAACCATTGCGCCGCATCCACAGCAAAAATCCCTGTTGGCGTTCAGCCCCGGCATCCACGCCGGTATAAAAAAAGGCGCGCAAAAGCCGTCCGTCACCTAACAGGACTCGCAAGAGTTTATTATAATCAATGTCTATGTTGTGAAAACGCGCTGCATGAAAAAGATTGTTGCCGTCAATAAACACTGCCACGCGCCCGCGATAACCGTATTGCCAAGATATATTTGTCGCCGTATCAAAATTCATTATCAGTCTCCGTGAAAATCTATTAAAAGTAACCTCAGATTTGTCTTCGTGTAACTATCCGCGTTTAGCCAAACTATCAAGGAACAATGCGCTGTTCAAAGAGAAAACAGCAAACTCGCGTTAGAATGCCCTGTGTCCGTTACCTAGTCAAGCCTTCTAATTGCGCTTTTGGCAAACAAAGCGCAAAAGGCGGTTGCAACCAACGGCGCGGGCCGTATAATTCAAACGGGAGAGATAACGCATGAGCGATTTTTTTACCGACGCGCCGGAACCCGACGCGCGGCTGTACTGTCCAACCTGTGAACGCGCCAACGCGCCGACCCGCACCGCCTGTCTTTATTGCGGGGCCGCCCTGCCGATTGTGGACGCTTCTCGGCAACGGCCTACTTTTCGCCAGTTAGAAGAGTGGGAAGCGGGCTATAACGTCATCTGTTTTCCACACGATGACACTTCAATTCATCTGGCCCACGCCGCAGCCTGGCTGCAAATGCCGCCGGAAACTCTCGCGCACTGCGTAGAGGCCGCCGCGCCGGTGCCGCTCAGACGTTTGGCTACGCAAGACGAGGCCCTGTTGGTCTGTCAAAAGATGCAGGATTTCGGTTTAGATGTGGGGTTTATCCCTGACCGCGAACTGGCGTTGCAAGAAGCCCCGCCGCAGCGTGTGCGCCGTCTGGATGGCGACGAAACGACGGTCACGCTTGACCCGATTGGCGGCAACCCGCCCTTTAGCGTCAATTGGGACGCCATTAAATTATTTGTGCCGGGCCGCCTCGTCACACGCCAGGCTAACACCCAAGAACGCACCAAACGCGGCCAGGAACAGCAAGAAATCATTGACACCAGCGAAACCGGCCAGGACGAACTCATCCTCGACGTTTACGCCCATGACCTGGCGCATAGTTGGCGCATTCACAGTAACGGATTTGATTTTTCGTGCCTCCGCGAAGCAAAGGGTTTACTGGCGACGAACAATTTTGCGCGACTCTGTGAAGAATTACGCGCTTGCGCCCCGGACGCGGTGTGGCAAGACGCCTACGACCAAGTGCGCCCATTACTGGCAACAGTCTGGCCGCCAACCCAACAATCCGCTTCGCAAGGCTGGCAACGCACACGCGGTAGCGGGCTGACGCGCCAAACCGTTGTTACCAACAGCAACGAAACCCAGTTCACGCGCTTTTCGCGCCTCTGTTATCATCTCGCCTTGAATGAAACCTAAACCAACGCCAACCCCGGAGACTCAACCCGCACAGCTTTACGGCGTGATGCCGGTGCTCGAAGCCTTACGCGCGGGCCGGCGCAGCATTAACCAAATAACCCTGGCCGAAGGAGTTAAAGACCAACGGCTGCACGAAATTTTTACGTTGGCGCGACAATTGGACGTGCCGGTGCGACGTTTGCCGCGCACGGAATTGGCGCGTTTAGTCAACGGCGCGAATCATCAGGGCGTGCTGGCGATTTTGGCCGCCGCCAGCTATGCGGACGCCGACCAATTACTCGATGCTTTAACTAATGCGAACGAACCCGCGTTGGGCCTCGTATTGGATGGCGTGGAAGACCCGCGCAATCTGGGTGCGATTATTCGCACGGCGGAATGCGCCGGCGCGCATGGAATTTTTGTCCCTGAACGCCGCGCTGTCGGTTTGACTGAAACCGTTGCCAAAGCATCCGCGGGCGCATTAGAGCACCTGCCGGTGGCCCGCGTGACCAATTTGACGCGGCTGCTGGAAGAAATGAAGAAGCGCGGCATCTGGACTATTGGCACTGACGCCGCCGCCCCGCAAAGTTACGCCGAGTGGGATTGGACACAACCTTGCGCGATTGTTTTAGGCGGTGAAGGCGCGGGTTTGCACCGTCTGGTGCGTGAAACGTGCGACTCATTGGTCAGTTTGCCCTTGTTCGGTAAAATCAGTTCACTCAATGTTTCCGTCGCCGCCGGCGTGTTACTATACGAGGCGAGGCGGCAACGTCTGGCAGCAAACAAGAAAGGCTAACGCTATGTTTTGTCCGAAATGCGGCGCGAACAACTTGGAGGAAGCGCAATTTTGCCGTTCGTGCGGCGCGAATGTCAGTCTGGTGACGCAAGCCTTGACCGGCCAGCTAACCGCGCCGATAGTTCCCGCCGCGCCGCCGGCAATAGTTCCCGTAAACGAAAAAGGCCGGCCTGTCAGCCCTGTCAGTGCTATTCGTAACCTCTTTATGGGCTTGGCTTTCATCATCATCAGCCTGGTTTTATCAACGATGCCGATGGGTTATAGCTGGTGGTTTTGGATGCTGCTACCGGCTCTGGGCTTGATTGGGCGGGGCGTCGGCGAATTCGCGCAAATCATCGAACACCGGAAGCAATTGGCGTCCGCGCCGCAGGTCAGTCTGCCAACCTACACCGCACCCGCCGCCATGCCGCCTTACACCACCAGCGAACTGCCCCCACGCCCGTTCAGCAGCATCACCGAAAGCACCACGCGCCACCTGAACGACGAAGCCAGGACGCGCCACCTTGAACGCGAAAAATGACCAACGATTTAACCACTGCGCAAGCCAAACACGCCCGCCAAGTCCGCGAGATGTTCTCCGGCATCGCGGGTAAATATGACTTATTAAACCACTTGCTGTCCGGCAATACAGATGTGCGCTGGCGTCGGCTGGTGGCGCGGCGTTTGCAAAACACACTCACCGGGCCGGACAAAATCGCTCTTGATGTGGCTTGTGGCACGGGCGATTTATCTTTGACCTTACGCGAAATCACCGGCGCGCAAGTGGTGGGCACGGATTTTTGCCGTCCGATGTTGACGCGGGCCAAAGAAAAGGCCGAAAAAAATGCGGCCCCGATTCCCTTTATCGAAGGCGACGCGCTCAACTTAGCATTTGCCGACGGGTTATTTGACGCCGTAACTATCGCCTTTGGTTTGCGTAACTTAGCGGATTTTGAGCGCGGTTTGCGCGAATTGCGGCGCGTTTTGCGCGTCGGCGGGCGCGTGGCGGTGTTAGAGTT
>JAYVJN010000537.1:0-4909 GCA_043769325.1 Acidobacteriota bacterium | reverse complement strand
GGCGGCGGCATCTCCATCGGGGCAAAATTCACTCGCTGTATGGGCAGTCACGGCACGCCGCCGTTGAAATTAGCCATTACCAAATCGTGCGACGGTTATTTTTACCGGCTGGGCCTGAAAATGGGCATTGACGGCATTATGCGCATGATAGATGAATTTGAAGTAAACCGCCGCAGCGGAATAGATCTACCGCACGAACTCATCAGCCGCACGCCTAATTACTACAAACCGCGTTGGGATAAGAGCGGACGGCCCTGGCTCGACATCAACACGGTTTACGCCTCTATTGGGCAAGACACGGTAGTTGTCACGCCTCTGGCTTTAGTGCGCGCGATTGGCGCGATTGGCGTCGGCAAAATGTATGTGCCGCATCTGCTCAAGGAATTTGCCGAAGTGTCCGCCGTGGGCGAACCAGGCTCACCCACCTATCGTGAAGCGCGCCCCCGCCTTACCTTTGCGCAAGGTGAACCAAAGGTTATCCCCATGACTGAAGGCCAACACAAAATCATCGTTCAAGGGATGATGGGCGTGGTGCAGGGCGGCGGCACGGCGGGTGGCCAGGGCATCAGCGGTTTTGAAATGGCCGCTAAAACCGGCACGGCGCAAGTCGCCGCGTTGGGGAAAGATTCCGGCGCGCGCAAAGACCACTCTTGGTTTGTCTCCTTCGCGCCGGCTTCTAAACCGGAAATCGCCACTGTCGCGCTTATCGAAAATGCCGGTTTCGGCGGCAAGTTTGCAGCACCCGCCACGCGCAATGTGCTGCTCAGTTACATTGAACACACCCGCGCCCGTCTGCAAGGCTGGAACGAACAGCAAACAGCGCAGGGCGGCGAACCAGCCACAAACGGCAATACTAATGCCAACAGCAACGCGCCGGCGGCCCCTCCGGAGAGCAAGAACCAACGTAATTACCAACATTCCGGCACGCGGGGCCGAGCAAGATAATGGCGACAGTTTTTAGTAAACGCAGTCTGCGTGATTTTGATTGGATACTGGCATTGTTGGCGGTGGGCATCGTCGTCTTTGGCACGGTGCAGATTCGTAACGCCCAGCCAACAGAAATTTACTGGCAAAAACAACTCATCGGTCTGGGTATCGCGTTGACGGTGATGCTGATTATTACCTTCAGCGATTACCGCCGTCTGGTCAATATGGCGCCGGTCTTTTATGTGGCGGGTTTGGTGTTGTTGCTATTAGTGTTGATACCAGGCCTGGGGATGAGAATTAACGGTCAGCGGGCCTGGTTAAGAGTGCCAATCATCGGGCAATTTCAACCGTCCGAGTTTTTCAAGATTCCCACTGCCCTGATGCTGACCTATTTTTTCAGCCGTCCGCGCCAGGGAGCCTTAAAGCTGAAAGACGCCATACTCGGCGGGCTGATTCTCGCCGTGCCGGTGGGTTTTATTATGCTGGAACCGGACGCGGGCCAGTCTATGACCTATTTCCCACTACTGGTAATGATGCTTTTCCTCTCAGGCATTTCTCTGCGGGTGGTCATCGGTACGATTGTTTTGAGTTTGGTGCTGATTCCGGCGGCTTACTTTATCGGGAAACGCACAGGGCTCATCAAAAATTATCAAATCAAACGCATCGAAGCTATTGTTGACCCCGAAAAAGCGGATAAAAGAGGATTTGGCTATCACACCTGGCAATCCATGTTGACCGTCGGCAAAGGCGGCCTGACCGGGCAACGCTCAAACGAATTTTCGCAGAGCAGCCTGAAATTCTTGCCAGAACCGCATAGCGATTTCATCTTTGCCGTAACTGCTGAAAATACCGGCTTCGTCGGCTGTATGTTGCTCTTGCTGGCCTACGGCTTGTTGCTTTCGCGGCTTATTACCGGCGCGCGGCGCGCGCCCGACCGCGCCGGTATGCTGGTTATCATGGCGATTGTCGGCGGCATGATGTTCTCTATTTTCATGAATATTGGCATGGCCCTGGGCTTTTTGCCAGTGGTCGGCGTGCCGCTACCTTTGATGAGCGCGGGATTATCTTCAATTCTCTCAACTTTTACAGCTATTGGCGTGGCCTTGAGCGTGCAACAGCATCGCTTTGTCAATTAGTCGTATAGGTATATGCAAGTAAGGTTAGAACATCGCCTGTTATCACTTATCAACTATCACTTATCATCTATTATTGCTAAACCGGCGTTGTGACCGTAATAATTGATAGGTGATAGATGATAATTGATAACCCAACCGGTGTTAGGTTGAGGTAAATTTCTCAAGCGCGGTGGCCGGCCGTTATTTTCCTACTTTGAGTAAGCCCTAATTAGTCGCAGGAAAACGAAAAACTTCCTTCGCGTTTTACCTTTCATCGGTTATACTAATTTTGTTCGTGTGGCGCGGGTTTACTTAGGCGCGCCTATCGCGTTCGATATTGCCTCGCAAGCCGTCGGACGACGCGAACCGTCAGTCTTGAAAGCGCGCTTTTGAGCGCGTCTGATTTTTTTCATTCACCCGTTGCCCTTAGCGCGTAAGCGCAGGTTATAGTGACAATTAGCAGAAGTTTGGCGAGAGTTGAGCACCGGTTAGGAGGTGCTCCTCAAAGCCCGACAATAATTACTGCGCTTGTCACAGAAGGCAACGCAACCGGGGATTCAGTTTGCCAATCAGCACCGTCGCGCGCATTCGCCGCGCAGCGCAATCTCGCCACCTGGGGATTGTGTTCGTCGCAGACTACTCTGAAACCCGCCTTCTGTCGCGCAGTTTGACGTTGCCTTTTAACGCAACAATCATCCCCTCTGCCGCGATTAAACTGCTCACTCTGTTCTTGAGCGTGTTACAGGAAGGCGCACCGCCAGCCATTAGTTGGCGCGGTGTGGCTTCGTCTCCGCTCAGACCCATTACTCGTCAGCCAACCGGCGCAAAGGCCCCCGCTTCATACTTTTTTCGCCTACCGAAAGAGTTCGCGCGTGTTGCCCGTCCCCTTAATTGGCTGCTACCTGGAGAAACAACTAATACATGGCTAAGGAATTGATAGTAAGCGTCAACGGACGCGAGAAGAAGATTGCAATACTCGAAAACGACCAAGTTACCGAGTTTTACATCGAACGCGGCGAGGAGCATCAAGGCATCGTCGGCAACATTTACAAAGGCCGGGTGATGCGC
Source organism: Acidobacteriota bacterium (assembly GCA_043769325.1). Classification (GTDB taxonomy): domain Bacteria; phylum Acidobacteriota; class Blastocatellia; order Pyrinomonadales; family Pyrinomonadaceae; genus JAYVJN01. Next base: position 1,799 of record JAYVJN010000537.1, on the reverse strand, counting down.
GTGCTGCCCGGTATGCAGTCCGCTTTTGTGGACATTGGCCTTGAACGCGACGCCTTTCTTTACGTCTCCGATTTCTTCGACGAAGAAGAGGAATTTGAGCGTATCGTGCTGGAAAAAGGTAAAAAAGGCGACCCCGAAGCGGCCCGCGCCGCCACCGAACGGATTGAGAAAGCCCGTCTCGAACGCGAACAGCGGATGGAAGCGGCCCAGGAAAAAGTGGAAACGTTGACCGAAGATTTTGGCGTGGACGAAAGCGAAATCGCGCCGCTTTTCCCAGCCGTTGCAGAAGATACAGTGGCAGACGAAGTTTCCGCCGTAGCTGCCGAGCCGGTAGCCGAAGAAGGCAAGCGTGACCGTGACCGCCGCCGTCGTCGTGACCGTGACCGTGACCGCCGGCGCGAACGTAGCGAAACGCAAGAAAATGAAGCCGCCACGCCGTTAGCCGCCGACTCAACCTTTGAGCGCGTAGCCGACGATGAGGCCGCCGCCTTTGACGATGGCGAGCTTTTCAAAGACGCCCTGATTCAAGAGCGTTTGAGCGACGAAGCCCGCGCTTACGAGTACGATATTCCGGCCCCGGCGACGCACCAATTTGAGCGCGTGGCCGATGACGAAAGCGAAACCGCGCCAACGCCTACGGCAACCCGGCAAACGGTAGCCGCGCAAGCGGTTTTGTTTGTTGACGAAGCCCACGACACAACACCTCTTGCCGCCGCCCCGTTGTTTGAGCGCGTGGCCGACGAGGACGAAACACCCGCCGCGCCCGCTAAAGGCAAGGCCAAGGCCAGCGATAAACGCCCTGCGCGTGGTGGCCGCAATAGCAAAAAAGAGGCCGCGCCGGTAGTTGAAGCCGCGCCCGAAGTCCCCGAAGTTGTTGTTGCGGAAAGCCTCGCGCCAGAACCGGAAGTGCCCGCCAAAGGCAAAAAACAGGCCAAAGAAAAGAAAGCCGCGCCGAAAACTAGCACGCGCAAGAAACCCGCCAAAGGCGACAAAGACGAAACTTTGCCCGACGCTGAGGCGAAAATAACGGATAGCTCGTCCACCGCTGAATTCGCCACACGGCGCGGCGGGCGTCGCCGGCGTCGTAAACCGGAGGATGGCGAAGAAGAAAGTAATGGTAACGGCCAAGAGGGTGACGACGGCGAAAGCGTCGCGCCGGTAGTTGAAGCCGTTGCCCCAACGCCGCCGCCCGCGCCTGCGCCGCGCGAAGAAGAACGCGAGCGCAATGACCGCCCCGCCGGACGCCGCGATTCACGCAGCAGCAGCAGTAGCAGTGGGCGCAGCGACAACCGCAGCGACAACCGGAGCGAACCGCGCAGCCCGGCCCGCACCGATTCGCGTAATGATTCGCGCACTGATTCGCGCAGCCGCACTCGTAATGGAAGGCCGGAACGCGGCGAACGCGCACCGGTAATTAGCGATTTGTTGCGCGAAGGCCAAGAGATTTTGGTGCAAATCGCCAAAGAACCGATTGCCCGCAAAGGCGCGCGTATCACTTCGCACATCGCTCTGCCGGGACGCTTTTTGGTTTATATGCCGACGGTGGAGCACGTCGGCGTCTCGCGCAAGATTGATTCGGACAACGAGCGTCAGCGTCTGCGTAAACTCATTGCCGCCATCCGTCAGGAAGAAGACGTGCCAAGCGGCGGTTTCATCGTGCGCACCGCCGGCATCGGCATCAGCGAAGAAGACTTACGCGCCGACGCCCGTTATCTCGTGCGAACCTGGTTGGATATGCGCCGCGGGGCCGAACGCGCCAAAGCCCCGGAATTGGTGCACCGCGATTTGGACTTGGTGCA
>JAYVJN010000536.1:0-4362 GCA_043769325.1 Acidobacteriota bacterium | reverse complement strand
GGCTAAAGTTGCCACTGTCCAACCTGTCGAGCCATCGGTTGCGCCAACCGTGAGCGGGTAGGACGAGTTGTTATAAAGTTCGACGAACTCGTCTGCCGCGCCATTGGGGCCGCGCGCGCGAAATTCGCTGATGAGCACCGTGCCATTTGGGGCATCATTGTCGGTGATGTCAATGGTGGCGGTGAAATTTTCCGTCAGCGTCGCGCCGCCGGAGGGATTGCTTAATACGAGACGAAAGTTTTCTGTGGCTTCGGGCAAACTGTCGTCAACAATCGGTATTTGCACGACCTGAGTTGTTACTAATGGGAAAAAGGTCAGCGTCCCGCTCCGCGAAGTAAAATCCGCGCCCGCTTGCGCTGTGCTATTCGCTGGACGCCGGACGGCCAAGCTTTGACCTACCGCGATTGGGTAAGTGGACTCTGGCGGCAACCCATAAATGGCGGCCCGCCCAAAAAAGTCCCAGGCTTACCCGCCGAGAAACTCTATTCCTACAACTGGTCGCCGGATAATCAATACCTCGCTTTCTCGCGTGGACAAGAGATTCGTGACGTGGTGTTGCTGAAACTAAAGCCTTGAGGCAGAAAACGAAGGCCAAACAAATAAAGGCGGCTCCTTGAGCAAACCAAGGGCCGCCTTTATTGTCAGGTGTTGAATTTTACATAAACTTAGCTTTTGTGAACGACCTCAAGCGGCTTCTTCCACTTCGGCGAGGCTTTCACCGGGGACGGCGCGGCGTCGTTCGACCATATCGCTGGTGATGGTGAATTCTTTGATGCGGCGTTGCGAGGGCAGCATATACTGCGCTTCGAGGAGCAATTCTTCGAGAATCATCATCAGCCCGCGCGCGCCAACGCGACGTTTGACGGCTTGGCGGGCGACAGCGCGCAGGGCGTCTTCAGTGAAACGCAGACGCACATTGTCGTACTCAAATTTTTTCTGATATTGCTTGATAAGCGCATTGCGCGGTTCGGAGAGAATCCGCATCAAGGCGTTTTCGTCCAAGTCGTGTAACAAGCCTAAAACCGGCAAACGTCCGACAAACTCTGGAATCAACCCATATTTAACCAAATCTTCCGGCTGCACGTCATTCATCGCCGAGGAATAGCGGTCTTTATAAGGCAAAATCTCCGCCGAAAACCCAAGCGTCTTGTTGCGCGAACGCCGCTCGATGATTTTCTCCAAACCGACAAACGCGCCGCCGCAGATGAAAAGGATATTGGTCGTGTCAATGGGGAAAAACTCTTGGTGCGGGTGTTTGCGCCCACCTTGCGGCGGAACATTGGCGACCGTGCCTTCGAGAATTTTCAACAGGGCTTGTTGCACGCCTTCGCCGGAAACATCGCGGGTAATCGAAGGGTTTTCGTCTTTGCGGCAAATCTTGTCAATTTCGTCAACGTAGATGATGCCGTGTTGCGCCCGTTCGACATCGCCGCCGGCAGACTGTAACAGCTTGAGAATAATATTCTCTACGTCTTCGCCGACATAACCGGCTTCGGTCAGTGTTGTCGCGTCCACGATGCAAAAAGGGACGTGCAACAAACGCGCCAGGGTCTGCGCCAAGAGCGTCTTGCCCGTGCCCGTGGGGCCGATGAGCATGACGTTGGACTTTTGCACTTCCACGTCGCCACGTCGTCGGGAAATCTCGATGCGTTTGTAATGCTGATAGACCGCGACGGCCAGACGCTTTTTGGTTTCGTCCTGGCCGATAACGTATTCGTCTAAAAACGCCTTAATTTCTGCCGGTTTCGGCAAAGGCACGCGGGTTGCCACAGTCTCGCCGTTATGGTCGTCGTTGATGATTTCGTTGCAGATGTCAATGCACTCATTACAGATATAGACGGTTGGCCCGGCAATGAGTTTCTTGACCTCGTTCTGCGATTTACCGCAAAATGAACAACGCAATGTATCCTCGGCTCTTCTCGGCATAATTTAAGGGTTTTCGATTTTAGCTAAGGGATTTGCGGGCGGGGATGATAGCTGCCCCGCAAATGTCAGAATTTAATGGAGACGCAACTTTCTCCAAGCGTGAACAAAAGTTGAGGAATGCTACTCGCGGTGTATGATTACTTCATCCACCAAGCCGTATTCTTTGGCTTGCGCGGCTGACATGATGCGGTCGCGTTCCACATCGCGCTCAATCACTTCAAAGGACTGTTTAGTATGCTTGGCCAGGATGGATGAGGTCTGTTCACGCATCCGCAGAATTTCTTCGGCTTGAATGCGGATGTCGGTGGCCTGGCCTTGCGTGCCGCCGGATGGTTGATGAATCAGCACGCGTGAATTAGGTAGCGCGAAACGCTTGCCCGGCGCGCCCGCCGCTAACAGCATCGCGCCCATCGAAGCGCATTGCCCGACGCAAATCGTCGCCACATCGGGACGGATGAACTGCATCGTGTCGTAAATCGCCATCCCCGCCGTAATCGAACCGCCGGGCGAATTAATATAGATGTTGATGTCTTTTTCGGGGTCTTCCGCTTCTAAAAACAGGAGTTGCGCCACCATGAGATTGGCTACATGGTCATCAATCGGCGTCCCTAAAAAAATGATGTTGTCTTTTAACAGCCGCGAATAAATGTCGAACGCGCGTTCGCCACGCGACGTTTGCTCTACGACCATCGGAATTAAAGCCATATCCTGAAAACCTTTCCGCAAATGCGTTTGTGCCGTTTGAAAAAGTTGGCCGAAACGGAGTGTGACAACCGTCGGCCTTACTTGAGAAATTACTTTAAGCTAAGTCGCGGAAGAATTGCAACTGCTTAACCTTCGCTTGTTGCCGCTTCTGCCGCATTTTCTTCTTCGGCGGGTGTTTCGGTTTCTTCCGCAACCTCCGCTACGTTTAATTGCGGGGTTCCCGGTTCAACCCATTCGCCGTCGGTAACTGCGGCCTGTTCAACTAATAAGTCCAGCGTCTTACGGTTGCGCAAACTGGCGACGACGCTCTCGCCTTCGTCGTCTTTGGTTAAAATCTCACGCACTTCCGCTAACGGGCGGTTGACCTTTTCCGCCGTTTCTTGGAAATAGTTTTCCATCTCTTCGGGCGTTATTTCAATGCCTTCAAGGGCGGCAATACGCTCTACTAACAACATCCCACGCACATCGCGTTCGCCTTGCGGTTTCATGCTTTCGCGGAAACTACGCCAGAAATCCTGTTTCATAGAGCGCGGGTCAAAGCCGCTACCCGCCAGCCGTTGCGCCGTATCTTCAAGCAAGCGGTCGGTTTGCAGCTCCACTAAAGCTATCGGCACTTCAAAATCATGGGCGTCAATCAGTTGATTGAAGAGTTCGCCGCGCAGACGTTCGCGGGCTTCCAGGCTTGCGTTTTCCAAGAGCCGCGCCCGCACTTTGTCTTTCATATCGGCGAACGATTCGTAACCCTCGTCGAGACTCTGCGCCCATTCGTCATTGGCTTCGGGAAGTTGTTTGACGTGCAACCCGTTGATTTTCAGGTTGTACTCGACCTCTTTGCCGGCTAAATCCTTCGTGGAAAAATCCGCTGCGTAGCACACGACGCAAGTGAGTTCATCGTCGGGCTTCGCGCCCTGTAAAACGGCGTCAATTTCCGCCAGGTTGTTTTCGTCGCCGAGTTCGATTTTGACCTCTTCCAACGTAAAATCATCACCGTCGCCATTGATGAAGCGGCCTTTTAGCTCTGCCGTCACCACATCGCCGTTGGTCGCGCCGCGTTCTTCCACCGGCTCCATTGTCGCGCCTTCTTGACGCCAACCCTCAAGGAGCGCGTCCAAGTTCTCTTGGGTCACCGGACGGGTGCGGCGAATGCCTTCCAAGCCTTTGTATTGCTTCACTTCAACTTCCGGCATGACCTCGACGTGGCAGTGCAACATGACCGTTGCCGCGCCCAGTTCTTTCAGGCCGTCGGCGTTTTCCAGATGCACATCGGGTTCGCCCAAAGGCTTTAAATCGTGTTCTAAAATTGCTGCTTCAACAGCTTTCGGCACGAGTTCGCGGATAGTTTCCGAGGCGATTTCGCTTTTGAAACGCCGTTGCACGATGGATAAAGGCGCGTGCCCCTGGCGAAAGCCGGGCAACGTCGCGTAACGCGCGTAATTGTTGCTAACTTTACGATGAGCCGCCGCCACTATGTCGGCGGAAATCTCTATTTTTAGTTCTTTGCGAACCGGGGAATGTTCGACTAATTCGCTTTTCATCAAATCAAAACCCGCGCAGCAACTATAATGCGCCGTCGCGGGCAATCCTCTCAAATAATGTTAAATAGGCACGCTCTAGTCTCTCTTTTGCGCATCTGTCAATACCTTCGCCAAAATTAGATTTGAAAAATGATTTTTGATATTGATTTAATTGACTTTGTAAACGCTACTGAAATCAGGATTTATAATTAATATG
>JAYVJN010000535.1:0-16181 GCA_043769325.1 Acidobacteriota bacterium | reverse complement strand
TGGTTACTGCGCGGCGAAGAAGGCGCGCCGGCGGTTTTGTTGTTGCACGGTTACGACGAAGACCGTTCGTGGCTGCTCAATATGGGCGTGACGCTCAATTCCACCACCAATTTCACGGTCTTTTGGACGGACGCGCGCGGACACGGCCCCGGCCCGAATGTGCGCTGGACTTCTTTTGGCGGGCGCGAGTCCGATGACGTAACCGCCGCGCTCAATTATCTGCGCGGACTCAAAACAGCCGACGGCAAAACGCTCATCGGGCCTTCCATCGGCGTTTACGGGCTGGAAATGGGGGCCTATACCGCCATTGCCGCGTGCGCTCAAGGCGACACTTCCGATGTGCGCGCATTGGCGCTGGATTCAATCCCTAACTCACCCGAAAACGTTTTGCAAAAAGCCTTGGCGCAGCACGTCGGCACGGGGAATCCGCTTTTCCGTTTTCTCGCCGGCACAGGCGCAAAGGTGTATCTTCGTAACAGTTACCACGATACGCCGGCGTGTTTGCCGGCTGCCAAACTGCTCAACCGCCACATCCTTTTATTGGCCGGCCCGGAAGCCCCGGAGTTGCGCGCTTCGACCATTGCCGTCGGCGCGTGTCTGCCCGGACAGAATCAGATTGAAACCAATACCGACGTGACGCCGCTTGGCTTTAACCTGCCTTACTTGCCGGGCGCGGAAAGTGACGTTTACAACCGCCGCATAATAGATTTCTTCAACCGCACCCTACGCGGCCCGGAAATCTCGCCGCGTTTCCGTTTCCCCAACGCCAACGCCGCGCCCGGCCCGTCGCCGACGCCTAAACCGACGCCGCGCTAACGCAGACGCACCGCGACCAACGCTATCCAGCCGTTATCACCAATTACTTCAGCGTTTAGCTCGTTGTTCTGGGTTAATTGCCGCAGATATTCCACTGGAATAAACGCCAACGCCGGCCCGCCGTTCTGTTTCAGGGCCTGGCGCAGTTGCGCCGCGCCCTCGAATTTGAGCGGTTCGCCTTGCGCGTCACAAGCCACGCGCCCGTTGGCGTAAAACCAAGAGCCGTGTTCAATGGCGTGTAAGTGATAGACCGTAGCCGCGCCGTAACCGTGCGCGTCGGCTTGTTGCAGCAGCGTTTTGACAGACTCTTTCCTGATGATGCGCGACAAATCGCAATGCAACGGCCAGGCGAAAGCAAAGAGCGTCGCGCCGGCCAACGCCAACACGCTCAGGCGTTGACCCGTCAGAGCCCACAGGCCCGCCGCCGCCAAAGGCAACGCCGCCGCCACCGCGCACCACACCGCCAACAAACCTGTAAACTTAGCGTAGCCAACAATTCCGACAGCAAAGACGATAAATAAAACGCCGGTTACGCGCACGGGCCAGGCGGCGTTAGTTTCGCCCCTTTGCCAACGCGCCAACCAATCGCCCGCCAGCCACGCCGCGCCCGGCAACGCCGGCAAGATGTAACCAGGTAATTTTGAACCGGAAAACGAAAAGAACAGCACGGGAAAGATGAGCCAAGCCAGGGCTAGGGGGTTGGGGGTTGGGGGTTGGGGGTTGGCGGGGCGCGGCTTGCGGATAAAATCCAGCAAGGCGGCGACGAGAAACGGCGTCCAGGGTAAGGTCAAGCCGGCCATGACGGGCAGGTAATACCAGAAAGGCCCTGGATGTTTGTATTTGTTAGAAGTATAGCGGGCGAAATGGTGTTGGATAAAGAATTCGTCAACGAAGGCCCAGCCGTTGCGCTTGATGACGGGGCCGTACCATAAAGCCGCCGTTGCCAAGAGTAATGGAACGCCCCACAAAATGCTGCGCCACCAATGTTTAGCCGGCAGTTCGCGCTGTAAGATAAAGTAAACAAACACGATGCCCCCAGGCAAGATTAGTCCTGCCAAGCCTTTCGCCAGCGTCGCCAAACCCAACCCAACCCACCAACCGGCTTGCCAACCGCGCCGCGCCTTATCTGTTTGCGCCGTCTCCGCGCCCCAAAAACAGGCCAGGGCCAAAGTCACCGTCGCCGTCAGAACGATGTCGAAACTCGCCGCCCGCGCGAATGCCAGCAACCCCAGACTGGTGGCTGTTACCAACCCCGTCCAAAACGAGTGGGGGAGTGGGGGAGTGGGGGAGTGGGGGAGAAAAGAAAGCGACGCTTCTTGGCTTGCGACTTTTGACTTTTGACTTGCGACGAAAGCCAGCAACGCAACCGTTGCCAGGCCGCACAGCGCGGGGCCGAGGCGGGCCGCGCCTTCGGAGACGCCAAATAGTTTGTAGCTAAGGATTTCCAGCCAGTAGAGCAACGCGGGTTTTTCAAACCAGGTGAAACCGCCCAAGGTTGGCGTGACCCAATCGCCGCGCTCGTACATCTCGCGCCCGACCTGCGCGTAACGCGGTTCGTCCGGGCCTAAAAAGGGAAGTCGGCCCAGCCCATAAAGATAGACAAAAGCCGCCACACCGCCCAGAAGCCATGCGGCCCGCTTGTTAAGGTTTGAAGTCTGCAATATATTCATCAGCGCGTGGTTAATGGTGAATGGTTAGTGCTGAATGCCGCCACCAAAACGAACTTTTTACCATTGAATCGGGATATTCACCACTAACCATTCACCACTTACCATTATGTTAAGAACCGGAGTCATCGGCGTGGGCAGTTTAGGCCGCCACCACGCCCGCGTACACGCTGAATTAGCCGCCGAAGGGCGCGGCGAATTGGTCGCCGTCTGCGATTTACAGGAAGACACGGCCCGCGCCGTTGCCGCCGAAAGAAACTGTGTGTTTACGACGGATTGGCGCACGCTCATCGGGCGTGTAGAGGCCGTAAGTTTAGTCACCACAACGGAATCGCATTGCGAAATAGCTTGTGAATTGCTGGCGGCGGGCGTCCACGTTTTGGTGGAAAAACCGATTGCCCGCACTTTGGACGAAGCCGACGCCATGATTGCCGCCGCCGAAGCATCCGGCGCAATACTGCAAGTCGGTCATTTGGAACGCTTTAATCCGGCGATGGTGGCCTTGCGCCCGCACGTCACCGCGCCGCTCTATTTCGAGATTCATCGCATCGGCGAGTTTACGGCGCGTTCGTTGGACATAGATGTCGTGTTGGATTTGATGATTCACGATTTGGACATCGTGCAATGGCTGGTCGGGCCGGAGGTGGAAGTAACGGACGTGCGGGCCGTCGGCATTCCGGTCTTGACGCCCAAAGTTGACGCCGCTAACGCCCGCGTCGAATTCGCCAACGGCGCGGTGGCGAACATCACCGCCTCGCGCATCGGCACGGAAAAAATACGCAAGATGCGCTTTTTCCAGCCACATGATTTCGTCGCCATTGATTATGTCACGCGCTACGCCGCCGTCTCCAGCCTCGTGCCGCAAGCGGGACGCCCGGGCCTTAATGTCAACCGTTTGCAAGTCAGTGACACCGAACCGCTTCGCGCCGAGATTTCCGCCTTTTTCGACGCCATCGAAACCAACACGGCACCGCCCGTCACCGGCCCCGACGGACGCCGCGCCCTGGCCCTCGCCCTGCGCGTCATGGAACGCATCACGGAACACACGGCGCGCTTTCTGGGTTCGCAGTCATCTTGACTGCGCCGGCGGCATTAGCTTTCACCTCCGCAGAAAACCAAATTTGCTGGCTTAGGGTGAATAAAAGCTGCTACAATGCCCCCTACCGAGAGGGGATTTTATGAGCGAAGAAGAAATGAACCGCAAGATGGAATTCATCATCGAACAGCAAGCGCAGTTCGTGGTTGACGTACACAAACTGGAAGAAAACCAGCAAGCACTAACCACAAAGCATGGCGTTTTAGCCGATGCCTTACTGTCAGTGGTCGGTATGGTCGGCAAACTGACCCAAGACCAGGAAGAACTGCGGGCTGAGGTGAAACAATTGGCGGCATCGCAAAAACGCACCGACGAACGACTCGCGGAAACCAACGAACGCCTGAACATTTTTATTGATGTGCTGGAACGCTACATCACCGAAGGCCGCAACGGACGCCAATCGCCGGACAAACAATAAAACCGCGCCGTTAGTGAGCAAAAGTATTCCGGCGGTTAGAGTTACGCCTTGAGGCGTGCCGGGCGGCGCAAAACTCACGCTTGAAAGCGTAACTCTAACTTTTATTATCCGGCATTACTCACCTGCTTACGTTTAAGCCAAGCCGCCGTTTTTAGTTCCGGCTTGGCTTTTTCGCGGGCGCGTTTCGACGCCATCACACCACGAAATGAAACCTTGCGAACCAATCAACGAACTGCTCCGCGAACGCATTGCGGCGGGCGATTTTCCCTCGGCGGTTTATGCGGCGGCGGAGCGCGGGAGCATCATTTATGCCGGTGCCCTGGGCGCGGCGGTGCGCGTGCCGATGACGGTAAATACAATGCTGGGGACGGTTTACGATTTGGCATCACTGACCAAACCGTTGGTGACGGGGTTGCTGTGTGCTATTTTGTTGGAACGCGGCGCAATCAAATTGGACGACGCGGCGGCGCGGTTTTTGCCGGAGTTTGCCCGCGACGACAAGCGCGAAATTACGTTGCTGCAATTGTTGACGCACACTTCGGGCTTTCCCGCGTGGCGTCCGTTTTACCTGGCCGTCGGCGACGTTTTACAGACCATCGCCGACGAACCTTTGCAAAATGCGCCAGGGACGAAGGTTGAATACAGCGATTTTAACTTTATCGCGTTGGGCGTTTTGCTGGAAAGGTTGACGGGCAAGAAATTAGACGAATTGGCGCGGGCAGAAATCTTCGCGCCGTTGGGTTTGCAGAATACGGCTTTTAACCCGCCGTTTGAGTGGCGCGAACGCATCGCCGCTTCGGAGATTGGCAACGCCCACGAACGCAACGAGGCCGGCGCGGGCGGCGCGGGCTACAACTGGCGCGAAGGCGTGATTTGGGGCGAAGTCCACGACGGTAACGCCCATTTCCTGGGCGGCGTCGCGGGCCACGCGGGGCTGTTCGCGGACGTGCGCGACACGGTGAAAATAGCCGCTCAGTTTCACGCCGGTTTGAGCCAATTATTGCAGCCGGAAACTTGCCAATTATTTCGCACCAATTTCACGCCGGGCCACGATGAGGCGCGTTCCTTCGCCTGGTCTTTGGCCGCCACCAAACTTTCAACCGCCGGGCCGGATTTGCCGCCGGACGCCTTCGGGCATCTCGGATTCACCGGAACCAGTTGCTGGAACGACGCCAGCCGCCAACGCATCTACGTCCTGTTGACCAACCGCACGCACGATAAACCGTTGCCCTTCGTCAATATCAACAGCACCCGCCGCACGTTTCATTCATTGGCGCAAGCAGCATTGAACGAGCCGCAGAATTAGCCACAGATTACACAGATTAGCACAAACATAAGTCGTAAACCGTAAATAGTAAATCGTGACAAGAAAGACGGGTGTAATCAAAAGTGAAGCGGGCCGGTATGCGGTATGCGGCTGCGCCGCTCCGATGTGCGGCGACGGCTATGCCTCGCCGTGAAAATAGCTCCAGGAGGCTATGCGGCTCTGCCGCCGTTGGGCCGTCGCGCTGTCCCGTCTGCCGAAGATTTGGCGCAGAAAACGGGGGCATAGCCCCAAATTATTGAAAGAGCGTGGTTTCCGGCGAGGCATAGCCGTCGCCGCACAGCCGGCGGCAGAGCCGCTTCACTTTTGATTACACCCGTCATAACCTCTAGCGTATCGGCGGCAAAGCCGTCAAAAGTCTTCAAGTCAAAGAAGCCAGTAGCTATAGCGTTCAAGAAAAAGAATTACAACAAATTTCACGGATGACACGGATTAACTCATTATCTGTGTAATTTGTGTAATCTGTTGGGAAAACCCTTTTTCTTGAAAGATATAGTAGAAGAAGATAGTAATTCCTCACCGGAGCGCGAGATGCGTGTTTCTTTAGGCGGGCTTCGATTCACAATTCACGGTTCAGATTTACTACTCATGCCGCTTGGGTTATAGTGGCGCAACGGCTTTTTTGCGATAACAAACAGTTGAGGTACTGGATGTCCTTTTGCCAGCGAGTGGTGGAGACGGCCCTGGCGCGGCGCGAAAGCGTGGCGATGACTCTGCTTGCGCCCGATGGCGCAGAGAGCGTGACTTTCGGCGAGATGTTGCGGCAAATTCGCAGCCTGGCCTTTCGTTTGGGACAAGAAGGCGTCGGGCGCGGCGACCGGGTGGCGTTGATTGGCGAAAATCATCCGCATTGGGCGTTGGCGTATCTGGGGACGCTTTATCAGGGCGCGGTGATTGTGCCGCTCGACCCGACGGCCCCAGTGGAGACGTTGGCCGCCTTTATCGAAAACGCCGAAGCCAAACTAGCCTTTATCGCCGAATCTGCCCGCGAAAAACTGGACGCTGTCTGTGAACGGTTGGGACGCCCCATCCCGCGCGTCATGCTGCAACGCGACGGCGACGCGCCCTGTCTGGAAGATTGGGCCGCGACGCCCACCACGCCGGAATTCGACGCCACGCCGCCCGCCCCAAGCGGCGACGATTTAGCGTTGCTGATGTACACTTCCGGCACCACCGGCAAACCCAAAGCCGTGCCGCTCACGCATGGCAATATCCATGCGGAAAGTAAAGGCGTGCAAGAGGTTATGCGGTTGAGCCAAGACGAGGTCATACTCTCGGTGTTACCGCTTTACCACGCCTATTCGCAAATCGTCAACCTTTGGTTAGCTACCACCATCGGCTGCAAAATCGTCTATTTGAACGAAGTAAATCCGCAGGAAATCGCCCGTGGACTAAAAGAGGGCGGCATCACTATGCTGACCGGCGTGCCCCGTTTGTGGTACCTGTTTCACAAAAAGATTTTCGACGCCGTCCGTGAACAACCCGCGCCATTGCGGGCCTTGTTCAAGGGAATGCTCAAGCTAAACGGCGGGCTGCGCGACACTGTGGGCGTGAATCTGGGCCGCGCCATGTTCGGGCGCGTCCACGAAGGCATGGGCGGGAAACTGCGCCTGGCGATTTCCGCCGGTTCAAGCTTTGACCCCGGCGTTGCGCGTGATTTTCACTCACTCGGCTTCACGATTTTGCAGGGTTATGGACTGACCGAAACATCCGGCGCGGCGACGGTCACAAAATTTGAGGACAATAAAATCGGCTCCGTCGGCACGCCGCTCAATGATGTCGAGGTCAAAATTGACCAGCCCAACGCCGAAGGCATCGGCGAAGTGTTAATCCGCGGGGCCATCGTGATGCCCGGCTATTACCGCAACCCGGAAGCCAACGCGGAAGCCTTTACCGACGATAAATGGTTTCGTTCCGGCGATTTAGGGCGATTTGACAAAGACGGGCACCTCTTCATCGTCGGGCGCAAAAAGGATGTAATTGTGCTGCCTTCGGGCAAAAACATCTACCCCGAAGACGTTGAGGCGCATTACGCCCATTCGCCTTTGGTGGAAGAAATGTGCGTGCTTGGAGTGCGCGACGAATCAGCCGGATTCGCCGGCGCGGAAAAGCTTTGCGCAGTGATTGTCCCCGATTTCGAGTATCTCAAGAAAAACCGCATCGCCAACGCTTACGAGGCCATCCGCTTCGATTTAGACAACTTGGGCCGCGAGATACCCGAAGCCCAGCGCGTCCGCGATTACATCATGCGCGCCGAACCCTTGCCGCGCACTTCAATTCGTAAAATCAAACGGTTTGCGTTGAAACAGGAAATCGAAGCCGCAGGAACCGCCGCCCGCCAAACCCGTGCGCCCGAATCTTGGACGTTCACGGAAGCCGACCACGCGCTTATGCAAACATCCGCCGCGCAAGCGTTGGCCCAAGCCGTGCGACTCCACGCGCCTGATGCCGAAGTGATTCACCCCACCATGAATCTGGAAATTGACCTCGGTTTAGACTCGTTGGCCCGCGCCGAATGTGTGGCTAAACTAGAACAGACAGTAAACTTAACCCTTGCGCCCGATGAAGTCGCCGCCGCTCACACCTTCGGCGAACTAGCGCACCTGGCAGTGGGCAGTGGGCAGTGGGCAGCAGGCAGCAAAGTAACAGACGCGCAGACAGCACTCAGCACTCAGCACTCAGCACTCAGCACTTCTTTGCCGTCCTCAGCACTCAGCGTTTCTTTGAATTGGCAAGAAATTCTCGCTAACGCCCCGACTGACGCGCCCGAAGTTCAACCGATATTACAAAATCGCCCGTTAGCGGCGTTCATTTCTTACCTGCTTTTGCGCGTGATTTACTTGTCGGCGCGGATATTTTTGCGGATGGAAGTGACGGGGCTGGAAAATGTCGCCAAATTAAAGCAGCCGTTCCTCGTCTGCCCTAATCATCAAAGTTATTTAGACGCCGTGCTGGTCTGTTCGGCTTATCCGCGCCACGTTTTGACGGACGTTTTCCACGTCGGCGCAAGCGAGTATTTTAATAACACCGTAACGCGGCAACTGGCGCGTTTATTGAACATAGTGCCGGTTGACCCCGACGCCAACCTACTCAAAGCCATGCGCGCCGGGGCCGTCGGGCTACGCGCCGGCAAAATCCTCAACATCTACCCCGAAGGCGAACGCTCATTCGAGGGCGCGTTGCATCCCTTCAAAAAAGGCGCGGCTATCCTCGCCACTGAGTTGGACTTACCGGTTGTCCCCGTCGCGTTGGACGGCGTTTACCAAGTCTGGCCGCGCGGTTCAAATCGCATCCGCCCCGCCAAAGTCAAAATCCATTTCGGCGAACCCCTCCACCTGAGCCAAATTGCCACACAAAACGGCGACCGCGAAACTGGCTACGCCAACGCAATGGCCTCGCTTAAACAACATATTTCAGTAATGTTAGAGGAATTGCGGCGCAAGGGCTGAGAGTTTTTCGCGCAATGTTGCGCGTGTGAGCTAAAAATGCCAATGGGCCGGTAAATTCATACCGGCCCATTGGCAACAGTTGACGCGAAACCGCAGATTTATCTGCCGCGACGCGGGCGAAATGAGCGCGTGTTAGACGCTTTTCCTTTGAATGGTATGGACGGGCGAGTTGCCACTTTGGGCATTTCCCCGCCGAATGAAGGCAACAAGACGCGCTCTAAAGACTGTCCGGTCAGCTTTTCGATGCTCCGCATGGTCGGTTCATCAACCGGCGTGCAAAGCGTAAAGGCGCGGCCCGCTTTTCCCGCGCGGCCCGTGCGTCCGATACGATGGACGTAATCTTCCGGCGCAGCCGGCACGTCGAAATTGATGACGTGCGAGACGGAATCAATGTCTATGCCACGCGCCGCGATGTCGGTTGCCACCAGTACGCGCGTCTGCCCGCCTTTGAAACTGCGCAGCGCGGCTTCACGTTGTGACTGCGTGCGGTCGGAATGAATCCGGTTGGCACTATGGTCGCGGGCTTGCAGAATGTGCGAGAGGCGTTCGGCCCCGCGCCGCGTGCGCGTAAAGACCAAAACTCTGTCAAGGTCTTGGGCTTCGCGTTCGAGCAAGTCAAGCAGCAAGGCCGTTTTGGATTCCGTCGCCACCGGATAGACAGTCTGTTCAACCGTCACTGCGGTTTTTCCGCGACGGCTGACTTCCACTGTCTGCGGGCTTTTCATCGTCGAATAAGCCAGCTTTTCGATTTCGTAAGGCATTGTCGCCGAAAACAACAAGGTCTGTCTTTTTGCCGGCAGCAAGCCGATGATTCTTTTGATAGACGGCCAGAAACCGAGGTCGAGCATTCTGTCCGCTTCGTCTAAGACGAGGGCTTCGATGCCGGCGGGTTTGAACGTGCCGCGTTCAAGGTGTTCTAACAGACGGCCTGGGGTGGCAACAATAACGCCCACGCCGCGCCGCAAACTGTCCACCTGCTTGCCCATGCTGGCCCCGCCAATCACGATGGCGCAACGCGGGCTTTTCTTGGGCGCGTATTTTTTGTAGCTGGCTTCGATTTGTGAAGCGAGTTCGCGCGTTGGCGCGAGAATCAGCACACGGACGCCCGGTTGCGGGTTCGCGTTCATGCGCTGGATGAGTGGTAACAGAAAAGCGGCGGTTTTGCCGGTGCCGGTTTCGGCACATCCGATGAGGTCGGAACCGCTCAGAACGAGTGGAATGGCCTTAATTTGAATGGGGGTAGGTTCAGTGTAGCCGTGAGCCTCGCAACCGCTTACTAAAGCCGGTTCGAGTCCCAATTGCGAAAAATTCATTATTTCCTATATAAGCCGCAGAGGACGAAAGCAAAGCGCGCTGAGTCAGATTTATCTCTGGCGTCCCCGACCAAGAAATTTCGTCGTCGGGGACGCTCTTGCGAGATGTTTAAGTTCAATGTTCCAAGTTCAATGTTCCTAGTTGAAAGGCTTGGTTAAGCCTGACAACTTTGAACCTTGAACCTGAAACTTGGAACTAATCGAATTACCAGCGCGAACCGCCACCGCCACCGCCACGATTACCGCCGCCGCCGCCGTAACCGCCACGACCACCGCCACCGCCGCCGGAAGCGCGATTTTCACGCGGCTTGGCTTCGTTGACGGTCAAATTGCGGCCATTAAAGTCTTGACCGTTGAATTGCGCGATAGCGGCTTCGCCTTCGGCTTTGGAAGACATTTCGATAAAACCGAAACCGCGTGAGCGGCCTGTTTCGCGGTCTTCCACGACTGCGGCGGATTCCACCGTGCCAGCTTTGGCAAAAAGTTCTTGTAAGTCATCGCTGGTCGTTTGAAAAGCGAGATTACCAACATAAAGTTTCATGGACAAAATAGTGTACCTTCTCCCTTTTTAAGGGGAGTATCAAGAGAAGCCTCGATTTGGAATGTACTTAGGTGAAACGGTAGCAGCTAAGGTTCGTGTTCGGATGCCCTTATAATGGAGCGACTTCTGTAATTATAATCAGCCCGCTCTCAAACAATCCGTAACGCCACGACCAATCCTTGGTGCAGGGCGCATTTCCGTTAAACGCGCAAGAGAAGGAATAACCAGAGTTATAATGCACACATAACCCGCAATTTAGCAAGGCCCAATCCGCAAAGCCGGATAATTCAGGGCTTATTCAAAGTAGGCGGGCAATTTAGGTGAGGCGCAAAATAGAACGCGGATTCGGCAGATTGGGCAAATTAAGACGGGTAAGCCGGAAAAATCCGCAGCATCAGCTCAATCCGCGTTCCATTTCCGGTCATTGATAAGCTTCTCACGGACTTTGCATAAGCCCTACCGGATAATTACCCCCGCGCTTATCAAGTTGCTGGCAGTGCGGCAATCGTGGATAATGCCGCTTCCATGAATAAACGCGCCTCTCACCTCGGTTTGCGCGTTGCCCAGATTCTGCTTTTTGTCACGGGCGCGGCCCTTGCTCCGTTTGACAATATTCTGACCAGTAATCGCGCTGTGTAGAGTTTTTGGACTACGCGGCGAAGTGCGTATCTTGGAAAAGGAAGGCGGGCAGTGGCGTTTCCGACATTAGGTTTGCAGACTCAGTAGATCCAAATTTTGAAAACATAGTTTTGATTTCCCCTCAATTGCCCCAAAAAACTCAGATTTTGAGGCAAAGATTAAACAAAATCTGTGAAAATCTGTGGCTAAAAAAGTAAATTTGGATCTACTGAGACTATGTTGCCGCGCTCAAGCCAGACTCCGTGAACTAAGTTCTGTGGCCTGAACACGCTTACTAACGTGCGCGTTTCTGCCTTTGATGCGCCGCCCAAACAGGCAGAAACGCGCACGTTAGTAAGCGTGTTGCAACGCTGAAAAATTTGGTTTACAAATACAGGTGGCAGCAACCATTGCCATAGAGAAATTTGAAAGAAAATGAGGCAGCTAAATGTGTGTAGATAGACGGGATTTTCTGCGTTTCGCGGGGCTGACGGCGGCGGGCGCGTTATTGGCGGGCGAGGCGACGGCGCATGACGAGTATGAGAACGAAGCCGCGCCGTACACTGTGCCGGAAGCAATCCGGCGGTTGCGTCCGTTGACGGGCGATGTCGCGCCGATTACGGATGATGAGCGGCGGGCGCGTATCGCCAAAGCGCAGCAATTGATGGCGCAGCAGAAGATTGACGCCGTCTATATCGAATCTGGCACGACGATGTTTTACTACACGGGCGTGCGTTGGGGCGGCAGCGAACGTATGTTTGCGTTGGTCATACCGGCGCGGGGCGAACCGGCCTGGGTGGTGCCCAAATTCGAGGAAGAACGCGCCCGCGAGTTGATAAAATTCGGCACGGACATCCGTACTTGGGAAGAAGACGAAAGCCCTTACAAAGTGGTCGCGGGCATTTTCAAAGACCGCAGAATCCGTGCGGGCCGCATCGGGATAGAGGAACGCGCGCGTTTTTTCCTCTTTGACGGCATTCGTAAGGAAGCCCCGCAATTGCAATATGTCTCAGCCGATTCTATTACGGCGGGTTGCCGTATGTTCAAATCCACGGCTGAACTTGCGCTCATGCAAAAGTCCAACGACATCACCATCGAAGCCTTCAAAGCGGCCCGCGCCACGCTCAAAGAAGGCATGACGACCAATGACCTCAACAACAACCTCGCGGCGGCGTTTCGCCAACTTGGGGCATCCGGCGGCGCGTTGATAAGTTTCGGCAAATACACGGCTTTCCCGCACGGCAGCGTTGTCCCGCAAAAACTGCAAGAGGGCGATTTAATCCTCATGGACGGCGGCACGAGCATCGAAGGCTACACTTCGGACATTACGCGGATGTTCGTTTTCGGCAAACCCACGCCGCGCCAACGCGAGATTTTCGCGCTTGAACGAAAGGCGCAAGACGCCGCCTTTGCCGCCGCCAATGTCGGCGCGCCGTGCGAAACAGTGGACGCCGCCGCCCGCAAAGTATTGACCGACGCCGGTTTCGGCCCCGATTACAAAACGCCCGGCTGCCCGCACCGCACCGGACACGGCATTGGTCTGGACGGCCATGAATGGACGAACTTTGTGCGCGGCAACAAGACCAAACTCCAGCCCGGTATGTGTTTCAGCGACGAACCCACCATCGTTATCTACGGCGAAATGGGCGTGCGGCTGGAAGACTGCCTCTACATCACCGAAAACGGGCCGAAATTCTTCACCAAACAGAGCGATTCGCTGGAAAACCCTTTCAGCTAACTCAGGTTACGCAGTTGTCTGGTTCTGCGGCTTTGCCGCCTGATGTGCGGCGACGGCTCTGCCTCGCCGGAAACGCTCTCCCAAAAGATTTAGAGGCTCTGCCTCCGGCGGCGTAGCCGCAACAGGTTAAAGGGCCGGTTACCGGAAAGGCAGAGCCTTTCCGCACATCAGGCGGCAAAGCCGTAGGAGCGCGTAACTTGAGTTGGGGCTATGAAATACTTGCCGGCAGAGATTGAAGAATACCGCGACCATCGCTGGCGGCGCGAAGACGCTTTGCGCGTGGAGACGGCGGCGCAGGTTGAGGCGATGGTTGAAGATTTGGGCTTTTGCCTGGGCCTGACCGACGCGCGGACAAATCTGCCGAGCGTTTACATTGCGGTCTGCGGGCGGCGCGACGCCTTCATGCCGCGCAACGTGCAAAAAGACGAGGAATCAAGCCGCGCCTGGGTCCTAAAAGATGAAGTGATGATGCGCGGCAAGGTCTATTACGGGAAACTGTGCAAGGGACGTGCAACTTTTGTCGCCCCGCGTTTGCTGCCATACTTCAACGCTATTTGGGGCCTACCCAAACACGAAGAAAAAGCGAAACTTTCGCCCGACGCGCAGAAAGTCTTAAAGGTTTTACGCGCCGAATGGGAGATGGGCACCTCTGATTTACGCGCCGAAACCAAAATTGAGAATCGCGCCGCGCTCACCAAAGCCCTTGACGAATTGCAACGCTGTCTGAAAGTTATGCCGCAAGAAGTCCTGTATCAACCGAAGTTTACCTACATCTGGACGCTGGCCGAAGCGCGTTTCCCCGCCGCACTGTCGCAAAAAATATCTCGTGAAGAAGGCGTCAAAGAACTAGCCCGCGCCTTTCTCGACGCCGGCGGTATGACGCTCTTGGGCGAGTTTGCCCGCGCCTTCGGACTCACCCGCAAAGAAGCGGGCGCAGCCAACCACAAATTGGTTAACGAAGGCTTGGCCGAACGCTTGGCAACCGGAGTTTACCGGACGATGGCGCGGAGCGTTTAACTCTTAACTGTGCATTGTCAACTGTCCACTATTTGTCAAAATCAGTTGACAGTGGCGCATAGCGAAGGCTAAAGAACCAGCCACAGATTGCACGGATTTCACAGATAAGAGTTTAATTTGATAACGACATAAGAAAAGAGTAACGCCTTCCTGTTTACGCACTATTGCGGCTGTGCCGCAGAATGGGCGCGAAGGTTCAACCTTCGCGGGAAAGGTTCCCTTGCGGCTGTGCCGCGCTTGACGGGCAGCGGCGGCACAGCCGCGAAAACAGGGTACGGCGTTGTCCGCGAAGGCGTAGCCGTTCGCGCCCATCCGACGGCGCAGCCGTAAAACATGATAACGGCGTAACATCAGTTACTCATTATTAATGCGAATCAGGGGTTAAACACCGGTTTCTACTGCGAGTTTTCGCTAACCGCGCAACGCTTACGACTGGAGCGCGGACAGCCTTGTCCGCATGAGCGCAAGAGCGCGAAAAAAGCTGGCGGGAGCGGCGCGTGGCACGAAAACCAGGCTGGTTAAGCACAGGCGTTACTCGCCTTTGGCTCGTTGCGGACAAGGCTGTCCGCGCTCCAGTCGTGACGCGCTCCGTTTCTGGCAAGTTTCAACCCCTGATTCGCATGAATACTTCTTACGCCTTAAAAGGGTTTTGCCGTCGCCAGCCACGACATAACGGCGATAATGACCCAAATCAGAAAGACCAAAGCTTGCGCGGGCCAGGCCCAGGCTTGCAGCGCGGCTTCGCGTTCGGGCGTGGAGCCTTCTTGCACGATGGGCATAACGCACGCCAGAATTTTCGGCAACATCAGACGTAAACCCACGCCGCACATCACGATACCGGCGAATAATATCTGTTTCGCCGCCAACCAACGCGCATTAAACGGCCCGTCGCCCGCGATTGACCAGACCGCCGCCACGACCAACACGCCCGATAAACCGATGCGCCACCACAAATCTATCTGACGAAACCATTTGTGAAACCGCTTCTCGCCCGCCGAACGTTCCGTTTCGGGTTTGTGGCCGATAAAATACTGTTGCCAGACGCCGAGAAACCAAATAACCCCGACAGCCGCCGCGCCCCAGGCCAACCATTCGCCGCGTTTGCCTTCCAGCCCCCATTCGCCCAGATTGGTCATAAACAGCCCCAACATGAGCAGTAAAACCAACGAAGAACGCGGCCCCATGTCCATTGCGTCAGAGAGTTTGCTCATCCGCAGCCGCGTTTTGATGTCCAGCGTTTCGTCACACAAACCGCGAAAGCCGGCCATCGTCGCAATGTCCGTGCCAATCCACAAACCGACGAGCAGTATGTGGAGCGTTTTCAGTAATAAATAAACGGTAAAGGTGCTGGTCATTTATCCGGTTTAGTTACAAAACGATAGCCAACTCCGCGTACCGTTTGCAAGGTGCGGGGTTGGGCCGGGTCGTCTTCGAGATAACGGCGCAAACGCACGATGAAATTGTCTATGGGCCGCGTGTCCGTGTCTTCGTGAACCTGCCAAACGTCTTCCAGAATTTCTTTGCGCGAAACCGCTTGGCCGGCTTTATCCAGTAAGTGGCGCAACAGTTTAGCTTCCATCAAAGTTATCCGCGCCGTGTCTCCGCTGTGACGAATTTCCAGATTTTCCAGGTCAATTGTCCGTCCGTTGATGCTAACTATATTGTTTTGTTTACTATCCCGCGTCTGCCAATTACGCCGGCGCAGAAGCGCATTGAGCCGCGCCAGAAAAATGCGCAACTCAAATGGTTTGGGCAAATAATCGTCCGCGCCCGCCGCAAATCCATTCAACACATCTTCGGGTCGGCCCCGCGCCGTGAGCATCAAAATCGGAGTGTAATCGCCCGCCTCGCGCAACTCTTGGGCGATAGAAAAACCGTCGCGGCCCGGCAACATGACATCCAACACGATAGCGTCAAACGTCTGTTTCACCAGTAATTCCAGCGCGTTTTCGCCATTCTCAACTGTCTCAACGTCAAACCCATCGGCTTCCAAATTGAACCGCAGACCGTCAGCCAGATGTTGCTCGTCCTCAACTATTAAAATTGCGCTCATGCTTAAATATCGCCATCGTCACTGATAGCTTCTACCAATACCTTCGCCAAAATTAGATTTGAAAAATGATTTTTGATATTGATTTAATTGACTTTGTAAACGCTACTGAAATCAGGATTTATAATTAATAT
>JAYVJN010000534.1:0-5055 GCA_043769325.1 Acidobacteriota bacterium | reverse complement strand
GAGGTTCTCGACTGCGCGATTCCGTTGGCAGAAATTTATGACCGCATAGAGTTTGACGCTTGAGGAGAGTTGCTGAAAAGCCTGAATCTTTGCCGGAAGAAACTTCTTGGTTGGCAAACATCAAGAAAAAGCCGCATAAATCAACTTGAATAAATCAGTCATCATCATCGGCGCGGGGTTGGGTGCTTTGGCGGCGGCGATACGGCTGGCGGCGCGGGGCGTAGGCGTCACGGTTGTGGAGAAGAACGCGAATACCGGCGGCAAGGTGAACCAACACCAGGCCGCCGGATTTTCGTTTGATACGGGCGCGTCTTTGTTGACTATGCGCCACGTTTTGGCGGATTTGTTTGCGAACGCGGGGCGGCGCGTGGAGGATTACCTGGAAATTCTGCCGCTTGCGCCGATTTGCCGTTACCGTTGGCCCGATGGCACAGAATTCGACGCTCAAACCGATTTGGCGCAGACCGAAGCCGCGATTGAACGGTTGGAACCGCGTGACGTTGAGGGTTTCCGACGTTTCTTAGCCGACGCGCGGCGCAAATACGAGGTCGCCGAACGCACATTTCTGGCGCACAGTTTGAACGATTTGCCGAAATTGTTGCGCCCGCGTTATGCCCGTGATTTGGCGGTAATTTCTTCTTGGCGCACGCTTGATTCACACATCCGGCGTTATTTTCGTTCGCCCTATTTGCGCCAACTCTTTGGCCGCTTTGCCACTTATAACGGTTCGTCGCCTTATCGCGCACCCGCGACGTTTGCCTTGATTCCTTACGTCGAATTCGGTTTGGGTGCGTGGTATGTGCGCGGCGGTATGTACGAGATTCCATGCGCGCTTACCCGTTTGGCAGGTGAGTTGGGCGTGGAAATTCGCACCGGCGCGGAAGTCTCCCGCATCATCGTCGAGCAGGGAAAAGCGCGTGGCGTGGAACTCATGGACGGCACGGAATTACACGCCGACGCCGTTATCGCCAATTCCGACGCGCTGGAAACTTACCAACATTTAATCGCGCCCGCCTCGCGCCGTATTTATACCGACAAGAAACTCGCCCGCGTTGAGCCGTCGTGCAGCGGCTTCGTTCTGTTGCTTGGCACATCGCGCCGTTTCCCCCAACTAGCGCACCACAATATCTTTTTCTCCAATGATTACCCCGCCGAATTTCGCGCCATCTTCGACGAGCTCCGACCCGCGCCAGACCCGACGATTTACGTCTGCGCCACTTCGCGCACTGATGAAAGCCAAGCCCCGCCGGATTGCGAAAACCTGTTCGTTTTAATCAACGCGCCCGCTACAAATGCAGACACCGATTGGCAAAAAGAAACGCGGCCCTATCGTGATTTAATCTTAGACAAGCTGGAAAGCTATGGTTTGGCAGGTTTGCGCGAATCTATCATTTACGAACACATCATCACGCCCGACGATTTCGCCCGCGATTATAACGCCCATCGCGGCGCGCTTTACGGGCCTTCGTCCAACAAAATCACCAGCGCGTTTTTGCGTCCGCCGAACCAGGCGCGGGATATTGCGCGGCTCTATTTTGCCGGCGGCACAACGCATCCGGGCGGTGGTATTCCGTTGGTCTTGTTGTCTGGTAAAATGGCGGCGGAATTAGTCTTACGAGAGTCTGAGAAGCCAGTAGGCGGTTAGATTGAGTTAGTTACGCTTTATTGACAACCTCTTCGTCGGCACAATTGGGGCAATAAAGTACTTGTTGCGTGGCGTCGCGCCAACGCGCGCGCGCCAGTGTGGAGAGGCGTATTTCTTTTTCTTCAGCCTCGCCCTCGATGTAAAAACGCGGCAATTCGCCGGCGTCCGGCGCATCGGCTTCACGGCGACAGCGTTTGCATTCCCAGCCGAAACCTTCGTTAATAAAGTAGTCCAATTCTAAAGTCATAAGGGCCAGAAAACAGGTATCAGCAGCATACATAAAACGAAAACGGCAATGGTCAGTAAGGCCCCGATTTTAACGAAATCCATGAAGCGGTATTGGCCCGGCGTATAGACCAACACGCACGCGGGTTCAAGCGGCGTCAGGAACGAGCACGAGGCCGCGTAAGTGACCGCAACGGCGAATGAACGCGGGTTGAGGCCCAGAGCAAGCGCGGTTTTGACGGCAATCGGCACAACGACCAAAGCGGCGGCTTGGTTTGACATCGGTTGCGTCAAGGCGACGGTAAGCAAAAAGAAGCCGGCCAGAATCGCTTTGCCGCCGTAAGGGCCGGCGTATTTGACGATAAAATCGGCCAAAAACTGGTCGGTCTTGGTCTTTTCCATCGCCACGCCAAAGCTAATCATGCCCGCAATTAGCACAATCAGACGCCATTCAACCAAATCGTAAATTTCCTGTGTCCGCACGGCCCGGCTTGCCAGTAACACCAACACGCCCAACAAAACCGCCACCGGCAAAGGCGTTAATTTCGTTACGCCGAGCGTGATGAAAAGCAAGAAAGCGATGACGGCCCACTTCTTTTTCTGTCCGCGTCCGCGCCGTTCGGTCACGTCCTCCAACAGCAAAATGTTACCGTCCGACGCAAGTTGTTCAATTTGCACGCGCGGCCCTTGCACCAACAGAACGTCGCCGAAACGCAGCACAACGGTGCTGATTTTCGATAAAAATGTGACGCCGTGACGATTTATCGCCAACGCCGTCACGCCGAAACGTTGGCGAAAACGCAAACCCTTCAAGGTGCGTCCGGCAAATTCGGAACTGCGTAGAACCATTACTTCAAAGAGTTCGATTTCGCGGGTTTCGAGCAGCGTGTCGCTCAGTTTGAAGTCGGCTTTGATTTCCAATCCGGCGGCGTTTTTGATTTTTAGGATGTCTGCCACGCGCCCTTGCACGATGAGCAAGTCTTCAGCTTTCAATTCGATGCTGGCACTTGGCGCAATGCGTTCGCGTTTGTTGCGGATGATGCTGAGAACGGTTAAGTCCAATTCTTCGGAGAAGTTAGCTTCTGCCAGGGTTTTGCCGGTGAGCGGCGAACCGCGCAATATAACGAGTTCAGTAATAAACTCGCGGATGTGGTATTGCTCCGTTAATGAATCGGCGGCCTCGTGGCGCGGCAACATTCGACGGCCCAGCAAAAGCATATAAAGAATGCCGGCCAAAGCCACTAAAACGCCTACCGCCGACAGTTCAAACATACTAAACGGCGGCATCCCGTAGCGCGTTATCGCGCCGCTCACGGCCAGGTTGGTCGAAGTGCCGATGAGCGTGCAGGTGCCGCCCAAAATCGCGCCAAACGCCAACGGCATCAGTAAACGCGAAGGGCTAATCTTGGCCCGCGCCGCCAAACCCAGCACGACAGGCACGAGCATCGCCGTCGTGGTCGTGTTTTTCATTACCGAAGCCGCCGCCGCCGCGACCAGCATGACCAGCGTGGCCAGGCGAAATTCGTCCCCGCCGGCGATGCGGTGCAGACGCCGTCCGACCATATCCACGACGCCCGTTTTGACCAACCCGCCGGTTAAAATAAAGAGGCCCGAAATCGTTATGATAATTTCGTCGCCAAAACCCGCCAACGCCTCTTTAGCGTTCAGCGTGCCGGTCAAAACCATCGCCAAAACCAACAAAATGGTCACGATGTCAATGGGTATTTTTTCCGTTCCGAACAGAATCAGGGCCAGCACAAGCAAGCCCAAGACGGTGGCAATTTCCGGTGTCATAACAAAACCTCCGATGAATGTGGCAAATTCATCGAGAAAACTTCGGCGAATCGCGCAACGACCCGCGCTGACAACTCATCCAACGTGGGCGCGGTTGGCAAAAGCCGTTCTAATGACGTGACGGGTTCGCCTTCGCAAGCGATGATGAAATCGAAAAGACGTAAATCCGTCGTGTTATTGAGCGCAAAGCCGTGCGTCGTCACCCAACGCGCGATGTGAACGCCAATAGCCACGACTTTGCCCTGTTCGGTGTGAACGCCGGTCAAGCCTTCGATGCGAAACGAACGAACGCCGAAATCGCCCAGGGCGCGGATAAGCGTTTCTTCCAAATCCCGGACATATTGATGCACGTCGCGGCGGTCTGGATTGAGATTGATAATCGGATAACCGACCAATTGGCCGGGGCCGTGATAAGTAATTTTGCCGCCGCGATTGGTTTCAAACACAGTGACGCCACGCGCTTCCAACATCTCGCGGGTAGCCAGAATGTTGTCGTTTGCGCCGCGCCGCCCGATAGTAAAAGTGTGCGGATGTTCGACTAGCAACAAGGTGTCCGGCGCGTCACCGGATAACACGGCGCGGGCCGTCGCTTGTTGCGCGGCGAGAGCCGCCGCGTAGTCCATTCGCCCCAGTTGGCGCACTTGTAACTGTCGTTCGCGCATAAGTTGAACTAAGGAAGCGCATTGTAGCAGACCGCGCCGTTTTGTGCCGCAGAATTTTTCACGCGCCGCAAATCCTGTTACACTGCGAAGCACTCGCAAAGATTGGTTTACGTCTATGAAAATTACCACCCGCGCAATTTTACTTGTCTTCTTGGCGGTTTCACTAAACATCGCCGCCGCCGCGCAAGGCAAAGCTACCCGCCAACGCACCGCCGCGCCCGCTAAAAATGCCGCCAAAACAGCCGCCAAAACAGACCCGCGTAGCGAAGCCGCCGCGCGAGTGGCTGAACAGGTGAAGAATTTGTCGAAATTCCTCTATCTTTTCGGCGGCGTCGGCAAAGACCTGGCGGCGGCGGACGCGGCCATCAAACGCGGCGAAGCCTCGCGCGATGTGGCAACGCGCACACGCCAAAACAAAGCCGCGCTGCTCAATAGTTTACAAAACGTGCGCGACGGTTTGGACAAACTCGAAGCCGATTTTCGTTTCACGCCGCAACTGCAACCCTATTACTTGAAGCTAAAAGGCGTCGCCAATTCCGCTGCCGGAGCCGAAGAACAGGCCGCCGCCGGCGATTATGAAGACGCGGGCCGTACTCTGCTGGAGGTCGTCAATCAACTGACCGATGTGCTGCTGGCGATGCGCTAAAGCCTGACTTGCCACGCTTACGCCACGCTGTTAAGCTTGCTGCTCCACGCGATTTTCGCTGTGGGAGATTTAAGAATTATGAA
>JAYVJN010000533.1:0-3021 GCA_043769325.1 Acidobacteriota bacterium | reverse complement strand
TGACCTCTGGCGGCTATGCCGCCGCTTTCGGCGCAAGTGCTAGACATCATTCGTGAAAACGGCGGCAGAGCCGCAGAATTTTAGAGAATGCGCTCCGGTTAGGTAGAACCTGACCGCACGGTAGGGCGGCAAAGCCGCAGAAACCAGGCTGAGTCGCACTTTCAATTACACCCAAATTAACGGCAAACCCCGTAAAACGCTTGTCACGCGCCGTAATTTCTTTTATGATGTGATGTTATCTTGCCCCACAAGCAATGCTTTAGCTGATTTCGCGGGCGACTTTCTGAGGAGTAGCTGAGAACGGATGTTTGGAGCCAGTGTCGGACACGCCGCGCAACGCATCATTGACGCCATGGTGTGGGGCTTGGCCCAAAGCCGTATCAGCCCTAACGCGCTGACATTTATCGGCGTGGCAATAAATATCGCCAGTGGGATGCTCTTTGGCTTCGGCCACGAAATGCGCGGCTTTTTCTGGGCCGGCGTCGTGCTGATTATCGCCAATGTCTTTGATATGCTGGATGGGCAAGTGGCGCGGCTTTCGGGCCGTGTGACACGCTTTGGCGGATTTCTGGATTCCTCGCTGGATCGTCTTTCGGATATGGTCGTGTTTCTGGGCATCATGGTTTTTTACGCCCGCGACACGGAATATCACTCCACGCTCAACGTCTTTCTCGCCGGCGCGGGCCTGATGGGTTCCATCATGGTCAGTTATTCCAGCGCGCGCGCCGAAAGCCTGATTGCCAAATGCGACGTGGGCTTTTTGAAACGACCTGAGCGCGTGGTATTATTCATCATCGGCGCATTGACGACGCACCTCGATTCAAAGCATTTTCTGTTAAACCGGATGCCCGCCGTCTTGTGGGTTTTGGCAATTGGTTCGTTTTGGACATTTACACATCGTATGTGGCACACCTGGCGGGAGTTGCAATTAACTGACAACAACCAACAGCCAACTGCTGTGTCGGCTGCGGAAAAAAAAACGCCGCCGGAAAAAAATATTGAACCTGAACTCGCGCGCTGACGTTTTAGCGTTGGTCATTGGGCGTAATGGACGCCCGCATTACTTTTGCATTCATACTTAAATTAGTGAGGTATAACGCCTTGATAACTGTTTGCCCATGTTGTGGACATAAATTTGGCGGTTCTCTGTTTGAAGGTTGCCCCGCGTGCGGCGTGCAAGCCGTCGGTGAACCTTTGTCGCGCCCCGAACACGAACTACCCAATTACGGACGCGCTATCTCTTTGGCGACGCTCGGCGGCTTGTTGCTGTTGACGTTGCTGACCTTTACCGGCATTGCCTTCAAAGGGCAATCCGGCTTTTGGCGGTTCGTCGGCGCGGCTGAAACTGCCGCCTGGCAACTAAAATTTGTGGTTCTGCCGCTTGCGTTGCTCGGCACAATAGCCGGTTGGCGAATGCTGCGCGGCATGAAAAACAACCCGCAATTCGCGGCTTTACCGGCGGCTTACGGCGGCGTGGCGACGCTGGCTGTGGTAGCTGTGTTAATGGCTAACCTTATCGGCATCACTGTCCCTGAACGGCTGCGGCAAAACCAAGCCCAAGCCGAAGCCGCGACGCAAGCCGTCGGTTACACCTTTCACCGCGCCCAACTGGAATACCGCAACCGCTTTGGCTCTTACGCCGCCAGCCTGGAAGACTTAAAACGGCTGCCGGATACGGATGGCTCAATCGCCAGGGCCACCGCGCAAATGCCGGACGAAAGTTATCGCCCGTGGTCGGTGCAAGCCTCCGCGCCGGGCAGTAAAACGCTCAATGGCGCACGGGTGCGGCCTGTTTCGGCGCGTGTCGGCACCGAAGCCACCGAAGGAATTTCCTTTACTAACTACGAATTACGTCTAGCGGGCCCGGACAAATTGCCTAACACGGAAGACGATTTTATTCTGCGTGACGGTTTAATTACCAAAGCCAACGCGCCGCTTGTTCGCGCGCGCTAATCGCAAACGCGCCGTTATTTTATTTTATCCGAACAGGGTGTGAGGCGTTGTTTCTCCCGCCCTGTTTTTCTTTTGGCTATGGGATTGAAAGACTGGCTACCCTGGGGTCGCGCTAAAGAAGACCCGGAAATCGCCCGCCGCAGACGTTTGCAACAAAGCGGGCGCATCGGCGAAGGCTTAATTACCGACACTGACATGGACGAGGCCGGCCAAGTGCACATTTTCTATCGTTACACCGCCAACGGTTCTGATTTCGATTCATCTCAAGAATTACTCGGTGAACAACTTCTGCACCGGGAAAGATACGCGCCGGGCCTGAGAGTCAGCGTGCGCTACGACCCGCGCCAGCCCGTAAATTCGTTTATTGCCTGACCACTGACCACCGGCCACTGACCAATGTTTCATAAAATTCTGATTGCCAATCGCGGTGAAATTGCGGTGCGCGTGATGCGTGCGTGCCGTGATATGGGCATTTCGCCTGTCGCAGTTTACTCGGAGGCCGACGCGGATGCGCTGCACGTTCGCCTGGCGGACGAAGCCTATTGCGTTGGCCTCGCGCCTTCGTCGGAAAGCTATTTACGCTTTGAGCGCATCATCGAAATTGCCAAACAATGCGGCGCGGAGGCGATTCATCCGGGCTACGGGTTTTTGTCGGAAAACGCCAAGTTTGTGCGGGCTTGCGCGGCGGCAGGAATCGTTTTCATCGGCCCCGGCGCGGAAGCGATGGAGGCTTTGGGCGAGAAAATTAGCGCGAGGCGGGTGGCGATTGCGGCAGACGTGCCGGTTGTGCCGGGCATCAACGACGCGGTGGAATCGTTTGATGTGGCGCGGGCGATTGCGGCGGAAATCGGTTATCCGGTGATGATAAAAGCCTCGGCGGGCGGTGGCGGCAAGGGAATGCGGTTGGTCGCAGACGAAAGCGAACTAAAATCCGCTATTGAAACGGCGCAATCCGAAGCGGCGGCCTCTTTTGGCAACCCCGAAGTCTTTATCGAAAAAGCGGTTGTGCGTCCGCGCCACATCGAAATTCAAATCTTCGCCGATACAGATGGCAACTGCGTTTACTTG
>JAYVJN010000532.1:0-3664 GCA_043769325.1 Acidobacteriota bacterium | reverse complement strand
GTCATACGTCTGTCGGGAGATTATACCCAAGACGCGCAATTACTCGTTTTCGGCATCAATGAAACTGTCACTGTCACCGCCAACGGCACGCCTCAACGCGCTGATGAAACCGCCAAAGCAATCACAACCCTAACGGCAAACGACCTTGAGAGTAGCCATAAAATACCTATTACTGAGGCTTTACGCTTCACACCAGGTTTGCGCGTGCAACAACAGGGCGGGCCAGGGGCACTGACTAGCGTGCGCGTGCGTGGACTTCGCACAGTTGATACGGCTTTTCTGTTAGATGGCTTGCGCGTGCGCGACGCGGGCGATATTAGCGGCTCATCTGCCTCAATCGTAACTGATTTGCTGCCTACGAATTTAGACCGTTTAGAAATACTGCGCGGCTCCGGTTCGTCGCTTTACGGCTCTAACGCTATTGGCGGCGTGGTAAACCTCTTGCCGCAAACGGGCGCGGGCCAACCGCGTTGGGAAATCGGCGCGGAAGGCGGGAGTTTAGGACAATTTCGCGGACATTTTGGCGGGTCGGGCGGCATTAGTAATCGCGGTGGTTACAGTTTTAATACTACCCGTTATGATGTGCGGCGCGGCGTGGACGGCAACGACGAATACGGCAATACGGCGGGTGGAGGGCGCGTTTTTTACGCCCTGACGCCGGGCATTTCCCTAAGCGGTAACTTTTACGGCAGCGCGTCTAATGCCCGCGTGAATGACAGCCCTTTTGCTTTGGCAGGTGCTTTTACTGGCACACAACCGCGCAACGCCATTGAGGGCCGAACTTTCCAGCCCGATTTCAACAACCCGGATCAAGGCCGACGACATCGTTTACTTGTTGCGTCAGCGCGGTTTAACCAACAAGTAAACGACATATTTTCTTATACCGTCGCCTATCAGCGGGTATCTTCGCGGCGGCGCAATTACAATGGCCCGTTGGTTGACCCGCGCTTTGCCGCGTTTGTGCCTTTCGGTGATTTCGCGTTTGTTTCGACCAACAATGGCGTGACGGATACGCTCGACGGACGGGCGAATTTACAACTTGGGCGGCACAATCTGGCGACTGTTGGCTTTGAGTGGGAGCGGGAATCGCTGTTTCAGAGTTCCCTGCCCTCATTCAATACCTTTAACAACACGACTGACCGCCAACGCACGCTGGCGGTTTTCGGGCAAGACCAGATTTTCTTGTTAGATAATCGTTTACAGATTTCTCTTGGCGCGCGCGGCCAATTTTACCGTGTGCGCGGGGCCAACCGCCCCGGCAATTTGAACAATATCGCGCCAAACTCTTCAATAACCGGCGATGGTTCTGTGGCTTACTTTATCCGCAAAACCGAAACTAAATTACGCGCCCATGCCGGCAATGGATTTCGCGCCGCCTCACTGTTTGAGCGTTTTGGTGAAGGCACTTTCGGGGGACAGGCGCAGCGTTTCGGCGACCCGACCCTGCGCGCCGAGCAATCCATCAGCGTTGATGGCGGCATTGACCAGTATTTGTTCACTAAACGGTTACAGTTCAGCGCGACTTACTTTTACACCCGCTTGCAGCGCGTTGTGGCCTTTCAAAGTTTCAGCCGCGACCCTTTGAATGCGGGGCGTTTCTTTGGTTATGTCAACCGGCCCGGCGGTTTATCGCGTGGCTTAGAGTTAGCCTTGGATTTAGCTCCCTGGCGCGGTTTCAACTTTCGCGGTTCTTACACGCGCACCAACAGCGACAGGCGCGGCGCTATTCTCCAAACTGAATTTGTTGTACCCGACCATTTGGCCTCATTGACCGCCACACAACGCTGGCGCAACTTTACTTTTTCCAGCGATTTATACTGGAATGGGGCCTATATCGCGCCCGTCTTTGAGAATGGCGGACAATTTCGTCAGGCTGTTCTCAAGTTTCGCGGCTATGTAAAGGTGGATTCTTTTGTCAATTATGAACGCCCTGTAAATGACCGCGTGACATTGACCTTCTTCGGTGGCGTGGACAATTTGTTTGACCGCACCTACTTCGAGAACGGCTATCGCGCTCCCGGCGCAACTGGACGCGGCGGTTTGAACGTGCGCTTTTAGGCACAATAATGGACAGGATTTACAGGGTTTCGCAGAATTTACAGGGTTATTTGTTCTCTTGTTAATCCCAATAAACCCTGTAAATCCTGTCTATTTTATTCTTCGTCGGCGCGTAGTTTTTCTAGCACCGAGAAATCTTCCAGTGTAGTAGTGTCGCCCGCAACGAGATTACCCGCCGCGATTTCGCGCAAGAGCCGGCGCATTATTTTGCCGGAGCGCGTTTTGGGTAAAGTATCAGTGAAACGTATGTCATCCGGTTTGGCGAGTGCGCCGATTTCTTTGGCGACGTGGGCGCGAAGTTCAGCTTTAAGTTCATCACTTCCTGTGCGTCCACCTTCCAGCGTGACGAAAGCGGCAATGGCTTGGCCTTTCATATCATCGGGCCGGCCCACGACGGCGGCTTCGGCTACGAAAGGGTGCGAGACCAATGCGCTTTCCACTTCCGCCGTACCCAACCGGTGGCCGCTGACGTTTATCACGTCGTCCACACGGCCCATAATCCAGTAATAACCATGTTCATCGCGCCGCGCGCCATCGCCCGCGAAATACAGTCCGGGAATGTCTGACCAGTATTGTTTTTGGTAACGCTCATCGTCGCCCCAGATTGTCCGTAACATCGAGGGCCAGGGCTGCGTGATGGCGAGATAGCCGCCTTCATTAACTTCGACTGATTTTCCAGCTTTTGTAACAATATCTATTACAATACCCGGCAAAGGGCGCGTAGCGGTGCCAGGCACAGTGGGCGTAGCTCCTGGCAAGGGCGAAATCATTATCGCGCCGGTTTCGGTCTGCCACCAGGTATCAACAATCGGGCATTTCTTTTTACCAATAACATTGTGATACCACATCCAAGCCTCTGGGTTAATAGGTTCGCCCACCGTCCCAAGAAGCCGCAAACTACTCAAATCATACTTCAAAGGCCATTGTTCGCCCCATTTGATAAAGGCGCGGATAGCCGTTGGCGCGGTGTAGAAAATGTTGACGCGGTGACGTTCGATAATGTCCCAGAAGCGTCCGCAATCAGGCGCATTTGGCGCGCCTTCGTACATGAGCGAGGTCGCGCCGTTCGCCAACGGGCCATAGACGACGTAGCTGTGGCCCGTGACCCAACCGATGTCTGCGGTGCACCAAAAGGTGTCTTCATCTTTGAGGTCGAAAACTATCTTGGCGGTATAAGCGGTTTGCGTCAGATAGCCGCCCGTTGTGTGCAGAATGCCTTTGGGCTTGCCGGTTGTGCCGGAGGTATAGAGGATGAAGAGCGGGTGTTCGCTGTCCAATTCCACTGCCGGACAATCAGCGTTAACGGTTTGCATCAATTCGTGCCACCAATGGTCACGGCCCGGCTGCATGGCGATTTCGCGGCCCGTGCGTTGATAGACGACGACGTTTTCCACCGTCGGGCAACCGACAACGGCTTCGTCAACCGCTTCTTTTAATTGGACTTCCGCGCCGCGCCGCCAGCCGCCGTCGGCTGTCACGATGGCCTTACAACCGCAATCATTTACTCGGTCACGAATTGAATCCGCCGAGAACCCGCCGAAAATGATGGTGTGGGTCGCGCCAATACGGGCGCACGCCAGCATCGCAATCGCCAGTTCCGGCACTA
>JAYVJN010000531.1:0-3082 GCA_043769325.1 Acidobacteriota bacterium | reverse complement strand
ACTGCTTACTGTCCGCTGGCGAAGCGCGAAGGTCGCGTCATTGGCGCAGACCGCGACGGCGGCGGCGGTTCGCACCTGTGTTAGCGCAACGCGGCTTCTTGCTGCCTACTGCCTCTGCCTACTGCTTACTGCCGCGTTGCGGCCTCAAATCTTCGGTTAAGCGGAATAATCTTTCATGTTGTAAGTATTTTTGTCTTGGCGCGACTAAAAAGCGGGAGTAGAATACCGGCATAGATTTTTTGCCGGAGATGTGGGGATTTATGGCAATGGTTCAAAGTGAATTGGGTCTTGGAGTATTAACACAGCCTAACTTTGCCTATCCCACGCGGGCCGAATTTATTCCCCCGCAAGAAATCGTTGAGGGTAAATACACGGTGCGTTTCGCCCGCGATTGGGCCGAGTTGGACGAAGTCATGCGTCTGCGTTTTGAAGTCTTTAACCTGGAGATGGGCGAGGGTTTAGACGAATCTTTTCGCACCGGACGCGACCGCGACGAATTTGACCAGACCTGTCATCACCTGCTCGTGGTGGAACACGCCACCGGCCAAATCGTCGGCACTTATCGCCTCCGCGCCATTGAATTAGCCTACGGAAACGGAGGTTTTTACTCGGCGGGCGAGTTTGATATGTCCGCCTTACCCAACGAATTTAGCGACAGCGCGGTGGAAATTGGCCGCGCCTGTATCGCCCGCGCGCATCGTAACACTAAGGTTTTATTGCTCTTGTGGAAGGGTTTGGTCTATTACGCGGATTTTAACCGCAAGCGTTACTTTTTCGGCTGCGGTTCTTTGCCCAGCCAAAATGCCGGCGACGGCCAGTTTATTTACGAATTGCTGCGCCAACAAGGGCATCTGCATCCGACTTTGCGCGTCGCGCCGCAACCCGCTTACGAATGCCGCGCCGACAGCAACGCATCACCCAACTTTAACATCACAATTCCGCCGTTATGTGAGACATACCTGCGCTTTGGCTCGAAGATCGCCGGCCCGCCCGCGCTTGACCGCCAATTCAAAACCATTGACTACTTTGTCGTCTGCGACTTAGACGAAATGGAGCCGCGTCTGCGGCGAATGTTGACCTTTGACTTTTGAACTCAATCCGCGCCATTCTTAAACTTATCGCCTTTTGGCTGTGGGCTTTAGGTCTGTTTTTCGGCGGCAAATTAGTGGCCTTGTGTTTACCGGCGCGGCATTATTGGCGTTGGCGCGGTTGGCTGTTTGGCCTTTGGGCGCGGGGCGCGGCGCGTTTGTTGGGAATGCGGATTCAAGCTAAAGGCGCGCCGCCGCCGGCCCCTTGTTTGTTAGTGGCAAACCACTTGAGCTACGTTGACATCATCGCGTTGCTGACGCAGATGGATTGCACTTTCGTCGCCAAGAGCGAAGTTGCCGGCTGGCCCGTCGTCGGTTATTTGTGTCGCGGCATGAATATTATTTTCGTCAACCGCAAGCAGCACAGAGACTTAGCCCGCACTATGCGCGACATGAACGAGATGCTCGACAACGGCGTGAGCGTAGTTTTCTTTCCCGAAGGCACGAGCACCAACGGCGAGAAGGTTGCTGAATTTAAGCCTTCATTGTTAGAGTTGGCGGCGCAACAAAACCGGCCCGTGCATTACGCCGCGCTGCATTACACGACGCCGGATAACGCGCCGCCGGCCCGCGACACGGTTTGCTGGTGGGGTGATATGACGTTTTCCAACCATTTCTTTAACTTATTGAAACTGCGCCACTTCGACCTACATCTGGCCTTTGGGCCGCAACCTGTTCAGGCATCTGAACGTAAAGAATTGGCGCAACAACTCTGGACACAGGTGAGCGCGGAGTTAGCGCGAGTCAAGTCAGTCCCGCAGGTGTCGGCGGCCACTTCCGGCGAATTGGAAGAAGCCATTAGTTTATGAAGAATCCTTTAACAAACGAATGCGTCGCCGTGCTGCAACAGGGCGCGGCTGTGTTGGAGCGTTTGAACAACACGCAATACCATTCCACGCGCGGCTTGCCGGTGCGCAGCGGCGTCGGCGTGCATTTCCGGCATTGCCTGGAGTTTTACGATAACTTTCTCAACGGCGTCGCAGAAAGCCGTGTGGATTACCAACGACGCGAACGCGACCCGCTGACCGAAACCGAACGCGACTTTGCCTTGACCAAAATCGCCGCCACTATTGACGCGCTGGAAAATCTGCCCGTGCGCGATGCCGCAACTCCCTTGCTTGTGCGGGTGGAAGACGCGGCGGCAGATTCGTGGTGCAATTCATCCGTAGGGCGCGAATTGCAATCGCTCCTAAGCCACACGATTCACCATTACGCATTGATAGCCTTGATGTTACGGCTAAACGGCATCGAACCCGGCGCAGAGTTTGGCGTCGCCCCTTCGACTTTGACATATTGGGGGTTAGGGGTTAGGGGTTAGGGAGTGGGGAGTGGGGAAGAAGGGGGGAAAGGACGAGAAACCGGACTACGCAGCGCGTTTCTTCCTCCAACCCCCAATCCCCATTTCCCAATCCCCAACCCCATTTCCCAATCCCCAACCCCCATTTCCCAATCCCCAACCCCGATTTTATGTGTACAGTAACTTGGCTGCGCCACACGGACGGCTACGAACTATTCTTTAACCGCGATGAGTTGCGCGTGCGCTTACCCGCGCAACCGCCCGCGCTGCATGAACATAATGGCGTAAGGTTTCTCGCGCCGACGGATGGCGACAAAGGCGGAACGTGGCTTGGCGTTAATGAATTTGGCCTCACGCTGGGCCTACTCAATCGTTATCAAGACCCATTTGACCGCACCCGCGAATACGAATCACGCGGCTGGCTGGTGCGCGATTTGCTCGACGGTTACGACGAAACCGTTGTTGCCAAACGCTTGGCGCAGATGAATTTAACGCGCTTTCCACCGTTCACTTTGCTCATTCTGACACCCACACAGACAAGCCTCGCGCATTGGAACAGCGACAAGTTATGGTGGGAAGCTGACGCCGACGCCTGTATGCCGCTTTCTTCGTCGTCATATCGCGCGCCCGAAGTCATCGCGGCGCGGCGTGTTCAATTCCAAGCACTGGCCGTCAATAATGAATTAACGCCAGAGTT
>JAYVJN010000530.1:0-4899 GCA_043769325.1 Acidobacteriota bacterium | reverse complement strand
TTGTTCCCGCCATTGGAGGGCAAACCCAACGAATTGAGCGTGGCGCGCGACACATTGACGCGCACCACCATGCCGCCCTCGTTGGCGTCCTGGCGGTTGTAGGTCAGGGCGATAAAGCCTTGATAATTTTCAGCGGCAGCCGTCGCAGTTTGCCTCGCCCGCGATGGCTGCGCTTGCGCCACCCTGCGGGGCCGGCTGGCGCGGCGAAACTTGGCTGGCGCGGCCTTGAAATTGACGCGCTGTGAGGTAACACCAGCAGGTTTGACAGAAACCTGTGCGGGTTTCGTTGGGGTCGCCGTTTGGGTTGGCGTTGGCGTCACAGCAGCAACCTGCTCAATTGGTCTGATTTCACTTTTAGCCGTCGGCGCGGGAACTTGTTGCCGTGCGTAACGCCACAGCAAAGCCGCCGGCAAAACCGCGCTCAACAACAAAGCCGCAGCGATGGCCCAGGGCCGAAAGCGTTGAGCCCGTGTCGGAAAGGCAATGACATTTGACGCCGTCTGGCTTTGCGTTTGTGCGGCAAAGGCTTGCAGCAGAGCAGTTTTGACGTGGGCCGGGGCCGCCATGCGGTCAGCTTCGGCAGTGGCGCGGAGGGCGCGTGTCAAGTTGCGTTCGGCGGTCAAGCGGGCGTCGCACGCCGAACATTGGGCCGCGTGTTCCACAGCTTCGCTCTGGCGTTGCGCTTCGAGTAAGCGGTTGTCGGCCAGGGTAGTGACTAAATTGTTGAATTCTTTACAGTTCATAGCGCCAACCTCGTAACCAGGGTCAGGCGTGCGGGGGCGGCAGCTTCTTCTCTCTGCGCCCGTAACTTTTCCAAAAGTAGCCCGCGTCCACGCGAGAGACGGGAGCGAACCGTGCCGATGGCGCATCCGGTGACGCGGGCGGCTTCTTCGTAGGTCGTATCTTGCAAATAACAGAGAATGATTAGTTCGCGGTAATGCAGGGGCAAGGCCAGAACCGCCTGGCGCACGCTTTCCGTCATTTCGCGGCGCGACAAATCAGCTAAAGGGTCGTCCGGCGCGACAAAACTCTCTTCCCAAGAGTTGTCATCTTCATCGTCCCGGACTACATAAATCTTCTCGCGGGCTAAAAGACGCAAAACGCGATTGCGGGTGATGGCGTAGAGGTAAGTAGTTAAAGAGCCGCGTGTGGCGTCGTATTGCGCGCCGTCGCGCATGAGGGCGAGAAAAACGTCGTGCGTTACGTCTTCCGCCAAAGACTCTGAACCGCTCATCCGCAAGGCGAAACGGTAAACGCCCGCTTGCCGCCTCTCGTAAAGCACCGCAAACGCGCCGGCGTCACCGGCCAGCATCAGCCGCAACAGTTCGCCGTCATTCAGTTCTGCAAATGCTTGCGCCATATTTGGGGAATGGGGAATGGGGAATGGGGGTCAGGGATTGGGGGAAAGAAACTCACTTCTTTGCCAAGCGTTTTCTGCTTTCCCCAACCCCCAACCTCTAATCTCCATCCCCTTTTTTAATGCTCGCGCCATAAAGTTGGGGAATGGGGGTCAGGGATTGAGGCGGGAAAGAAACTCATTTCTTTGGCAAGCGTTTTCTGCTTTCCCAACCCCTAACCCCTAATCCCCATTCCCTTTTTTACGGGCGTCCACCGCGTTGGGGCGGTTTATCGCCGCCGCGCACCTCTGTGGCGTTGAACTCTCCGTTTTCGCCGCGTTTGCCCACCGCCCCGACAAAATCGCCCACTTTCAAGTCAGCCAAAGACGCTTTCTCTTCGTTGCGGGCAAAGCTTGTTTCATTACCGACGCTGAAGGTCTGATCTTTGCCTTCACGCCCTTGCACAGTGATGACGTTACCATTGATAGCGGTAATTTTACCGGCCACCATATTACCACGCCCCATGCCTGGCGGCGGGCCGCCGGGGCCATCGGGCCGGCCACCCCGACCACGTTGCGGCGGCTTGTCGCCGCCCATTATGCCGGCGGCGACAAACAGTTTGTTGTCATCGAATTTGCCCATCGCCCCGACAAAATCGCCCACTTTGAAATCGGCGAGCGTGGCCGGTTTTTGTTGGCGCAGCAAATGTGTTTCTGCGCTGACGTAAATGTTTTGCACTTCGCCTTGCGGCCCCTCAATGGTCAGCGTGTTCCCGTTAATAGCCGTGACTTTCCCGAAAACGCGCGGGCCGGGCGCACCGCGTGGCGGCCCCATGGGCGGCCCGTCTTCCCCAGGTTGTTGCGCTAAAGCTGCGCCGGCGCAGAGCGTTAAAACGCCCGCAAATAATAAACTCCACCTTAATAGTTTCATAGCTGCTCCTTACGAAATCAAAATGTTGCGCGAATCGTTTTCCCGGGAAACGCTTGGCGCGAAGCCGAATTTAGTTCACATCGTCTTCAAGAGTGATGTTCGCCAAGCAACCATAAAGTTCCACAATTATTTCGCAGCGCAGCGTTCCTTGGGAATTTTCGCGTAAAATCTAACCTGGCATTTTGCGCGCAGCGAAATAGTTGTGCTATTTTGTTTGGTTTGAATCACGCCGGTTTTTTTCGTCTAATGGCGTTGGTCGCAGTAATAAATTGAGGAGTTAATAAGAGATATATGAGCATAGCTTCAGGCAGCGGTAACGTCGGGCGCGTGGTGCAGGTCATCGGCCCCGTCGTTGACGTTGAGTTTGAGAACGGCTTTTTGCCGGCGATTTATCAGGCGTTGCGCGTAACGAGCGAAGGCTTTGACGTGCCGCAACCGATTGACGTTATCTGCGAGGTGCAACAGCACTTAGGCGAAAGCCGCGCCCGCACGGTTTCGATGTTACCCACTGACGGCATGGTGCGCGGCATGAAAGCGATTGACACCGGCGGCCCGATTACCGTGCCGGTGGGCGAAGCGACTCTGGGCCGCGTGATGAACGTCATCGGCGACCCGGTGGACGAACTCGGCCCCGTCAATTCCGAAACGCGGATGCCGATTCACCGCCACGCGCCGACTTTTGCCGAACAAGCCACCGAAGAACAGATGTTTGAGACGGGCATCAAGGTTATTGACCTGATTCAACCCTTCTTGCGCGGCGGCAAAATTGGTCTCTTCGGCGGCGCGGGCGTGGGTAAGACCGTGCTTATCATGGAGCTTATCAACAACATCGCCAAAGCCCGCGACGGTTTCTCGGTTTTCGCCGGCGTGGGTGAACGCACCCGCGAAGGCAACGACTTGCTGCGCGAAATGGTGGAGTCCGAAGTTATCCAATTTGGCGCGGAATTTAACAAACATCTGCACGACACGGGCGAGTTTGACCTGACGAAAGTTGATTTGGAAGCGGTCAAGCAATCCAAAGTGGCCCTCGTTTACGGCCAGATGACCGAGCCGCCGGGAGCGCGTCTGCGCGTGGCCTTGTCGGGTTTGACCGTCGCCGAACACTTCCGCGACCAGGGCCTCGACGTGCTGATGTTTATTGACAACATCTTTCGCTTCACCCAAGCCGGTTCCGAAGTTTCGGCGTTGTTAGGCCGGATGCCTTCCGCCGTTGGTTATCAACCGAACCTCGCCAGCGAAATGGGCGAAATGCAGGAGCGCATCACCTCGACCAAGACGGGTTCAATTACTTCAATTCAGGCCGTTTACGTTCCGGCAGACGACTACACCGACCCTGCGCCGGCCACAACCTTTGCCCACTTAGACGCCGTGACCGCGCTCTCGCGCCAAATCGTGGAGCTTG
This sequence comes from Acidobacteriota bacterium, assembly GCA_043769325.1. Lineage (GTDB taxonomy): Bacteria > Acidobacteriota > Blastocatellia > Pyrinomonadales > Pyrinomonadaceae > JAYVJN01. The sequence continues at coordinate 1,230 of JAYVJN010000530.1, read as the reverse complement.
GGATTTATCCGGCGGTTGACCCATTATCGTCCAACTCGCGCATTCTCGACCCCAAAATCGTCGGCGAAGAGCATTACGATGTGGCCCAGACCGTCAAACGTATCTTGCAACGTTACAAAGACTTGCAAGACATCATCGCCATTCTCGGCCTCGACGAACTCTCGGACGAAGACCAACTCGTGGTTTCACGCGCGCGCAAGATTCAACGCTTCTTCTCGCAGCCGTTCCACGTCGCCGAACAGTTCACCGGACTCAAAGGCGCGTTGGTTAAGGTCGAAGACACCGTGCGCGGCTTCAAGGAAATCTGCGAAGGCAAACACGACAATCTGCCCGAACAAGCCTTCTACATGGTCGGAACCATCGAAGAAGCCCAAGCCAAGGCGCGCGAAATGGCCGCCGCCGCATAAAACAAGGATGAAGGGTAAAGGCTAAAGGCTAAAGGATAAAACTCCGGCCTTTATCCCTTATCCTTCATCCTTCATCCTTTACAAATATGCCTTTACAACTCGACATCGTAACGCCCCAAGCTCCTGTGTTTTCCGAAGCGGTTGACTCTGTGACGCTGCCTACCGTCAATGGCGAGGCGGGTTTGTTGCCGGGCCACGCGGCTTTGGTTTCCGCGTTGGGCGCAGGTATTCTCTCGTACACACGCGGCGGCGAGACGCAACGCCTGATGGTTTCCGGCGGTTTCGTCGAAGTCAACCAAGACCGCGTTTCCGTGTTGGCCGAAATCGCCGAAACCGCCGGCGATATTGACGCCGAACGCGCCCGCTTGGAACTGCAAGAAGCGCAAGCCGAATTAACGGCCCTGACCAGCGGCGACACTGACGCTTTCGACGCCGCTAAAACCAAACTTGAACGCGCCCAGGCTCGTTTGCAATTGACTAGCGGCAAGTGAGAAGGGGAGAGCGGGAGAAGGGGAGAAGGGGAGAAACGCTCCGCGCTCCGTTTGCCCAAAATATAAAAGACGCGAGAGGTTTTGGCCTTCTCGCGTCTTCATTGTTTTCCCAAGATTGCAACCCCCAAGTTGCGCGGAGCGATTCTCCCACTCTCCTCTTCTCCCACTCTCCCGCTCTTGTCTTTTCCCGCTCAAGGGTTATCTATCGTCGTCTTAACGCCCATTTTACTCAGTGTTCTTTCCAGGCGCGGGAAGAAATCGAGTTTGTCCAAGAGCGGGTTGACCCAGCCGTTAGTAATGCAGTAATAGCGGTTAAAAGGTTCGGTATGATG
>JAYVJN010000529.1:0-7728 GCA_043769325.1 Acidobacteriota bacterium | reverse complement strand
GCCCCAGTAAAGCGGGACTTTTTTGAACAGGTTTAAGAGCGGCGAGAAGCGTTTTTCCAGCGTGATGCCGGGCAGTTGGCGGGTGCGGATGCGCACATTGGGCAAGGACGTAACTTGCGTGCGCGCCAGCACGTTGAGGCTGTAATCACCCCAGTTTTTGTTGATGTAAAGCTGCGAACGCTCTTCCGGCGAGATGGCTTGCTGGATGGTATCGGAAAAGACCTGGCGAAACGCGAGGTTAGAGGTGATGTTAATGTCGGCGGCGGCAACGAAGCCGTTGGGGAAATAATGCACGCCGTCCGCGTAAAGACTTGTGCCGCCCTGATTCGGCGCGGCCAAGCTCTCTTTTTGCCCCAGGATACGGTCTTTCACGGCATACAGGCCAAAGTTCAGGTAAGAGCGCGAATTGGCCCGTGTGCGCACGTCAAATCCGACGCCGACGCCGCGTTTGGAGAAAGTGTCCAGCCTTACCGTAGCGTCTGCCGAACGGCCCAGCGTTTGGTAATACGCACTGGAAAGGCGAAATCCGACCAAATTTGAGCGGCCAAAAGTGGGCGTCAGAAAACCGCTTTGGCGGTCACGCGGCTTCAAGGAAACCGAGGCGTAAGGCAACTTTATGACCGTATTGCCTTTGATGCGAAAACCGGGTGTGACCAGCGTGGCGCGTTCGCCGCGAATGATGGTGGCGCGTTTGGTTTTGAAACTCCACTTGGGCTTTTCTTCGTCGCAGGAGGTGAGCGTGCCATTGAAGATGAGAAATTTGTTATAGCTCACCTTTTCCACCCGTTGGGCCGTAAAGTGAAGCGTCGTGCCGTCCTGTGATTGGTCGGTGTAGCCGGTGGCGTTGAGGAAATAGCCGGTCTTGGTTTTGGCGTTAAACTCGGCCTTGCTGCCCGTGATGCGCTGGGCCGGTTCCTGGTCAAAAACGACGTTGCCCTCGGCGACCAGCGTGTTGGTGGCTTGGTAGTAAGTGATTTTGTCGGCCTGCATATGATAGACCGTTATCCGCACATCCACATTGCCTTCGTAAACAATTACTTTTTTGTCTTTTTCACCGGTGACGGTTTCATTATCGGCTTCGATTTTCACCTCATCGCCGGGCACGATGGGCGGGGCCACGCGGTTCGGGCGGCGCGTCGGCACAACCGGATTTTGCTGCAAAGGGTTGACGTTGGGCGTATCCGTGAGCGGGTTGGTGACTTGTCGGTCAACCGGATTAGGTTGCTGCGCCCAGACAGCACCAGCCAGCCAAAGCGCGACAAGACACGCCCCACAGATAGTTCGCCAAAATTTATGTTTGCTCAATCCGCCTGGCACTCTAATCACGTTATCAGCCTTTCCCTGCGATGCTAACATAGACGCCAATAACTCCCAAACGGTAGGCCGGATTTGCGCCCCTTAAAGTTTTTCAACCGCTGCGCCGATTTTTTCGTCTAAACCAGCGCATGGCAGTTTCGCCTAGAAAGGTAGTGATGTTTATGTGGTTCGCATTATTTTTGGCGGTTTTGTTTGGTTTGACAACGCAAACGCCTAAAACTGAGACGTTTACGATTGAGGGAACGGAGCGGCAAGCGTTGGTTTACGCCAATACCCAAGCGGCCCCGAAAGTGGACGCGCCCCTTTTGCTGGTCTTTCACGGACACGGCGGGCAGGCGCAATTTGCGGCGCAACGCTTTCGTCTCCACGAATTATGGCCGCAAGCCGTGGTGGTTTACTTACAAGGGGTTCCGGGCGTTGAGGGAATCACGGACAAGGCCGGCGCAAAATCCGGCTGGCAGAAAAATCCGGGCGAACTGCAAGACCGTGATGTGAAATTTGTGGATGCGGTTTTGGCGCGCATGGCGCAGCAATACAAGATTGACACCAAGCGCGTCTATGCCCTGGGCCATTCCAACGGGGCTCGTTTCGTCAATGTTCTGTGGGCCGCACGGGGCGATAAATTCGCGGCGTTTTGCTCTGCCTCGGCGCAAGGCGGCTTGTTGCTGCGCGACGTAAAACCCAAATCAATCTTTATGATAGCCGGCGAGAAAGACCCGATTGTTCCCTTTGCCGGACAGAAACTGAGCGTGGATTATGTGCGCGAAAAACTCCTGAAAACGGACACCGCCAAAGCCAAATCCAACGGTTACGCCCGCTTTGAAACGGGTGTCAGCGGCACGGAACTCGCCACCTATTTGCACCCTGGCGGCCACGAAGTCCCGCAAGCTGCGCTGCCACTCGTGGTTGAGTTTTTTCAGCGGCATTAACATCGCCAACTATTTGTAACTAGACCATTTACTCGCAGGTGAAAGCGATGAACCTGTTAATACTTGCGGTTAAGGTTCCGCTTCTCCGTCGTCTAGCCGTAGCCGTAGTTCTTCGAGTTGTTGGCGCAGTTCTTTGAGCTCGGCGCGGGTTTCGGGGAGGCGTCCGACGTGGGCGTTGCGGCGTTTGTATTCGTCGAGAGGCACGACGGGGACGCCCCACCAGACGCCGCGCCGGACGATCTTGCCGGGCAGGACGCCGGCTTTGGAGCCGATGATTGCCCCCGCTTGCACGCGGGCGTGGTCGCCCATGCCTACTTGCCCGCCGATAACCGCGTCGTCTTCGATGACAGTGCTGCCGGAGATGCCCGTCTGCGAGGCGATGACCACGCGCTCACCGATTTCTACGTTGTGGGCGATTTGCACGAGGTTGTCTATCTTGGTTCCGTTGCCGATGCGCGTGGTTCCCAAAGAACCCCGGTCAATGCAGGTCTGTGCTCCAATCTCCACGTCGTCGCCGAGGATGACGCCGCCGATTTGCGGGAATTTCTGGTAACTCTCCGGCCCGCGCACATAACCGAAGCCATCCGCGCCGACGATGACGTTGGCGTGCAAAGTCACACGCTCGCCCAAAATTACGTCGTTATATAAAACTACATTGGGCCGCAGAACACAGCCCTGGCCGATAGTGACGTTGTCGCCAATAACGCAGCCCGCGTGAATCTGCGCGGCTGCGGCGATAACGACGTTTGCGCCAATCGTGACGTGCGGGCCGATGTAAATATCTGCCGCAAGTTGCGTGCTTGGGTCAATTACCGCCGTCGGGTGAACTCCTGGCGTGGGCGCGGGCGCGGCGTGTAGGATTTCGGCCAATTGCGCGAAAGCCAGCTTCGGGTGTTTGACCACAATCGCGCAACGCTCTGCCAAATCAACACCTTCCGGCACAATCAGACAAGCCGCGTGGCTCAACGCGCCCGATTCCGCGTGCTTTGCGTCCTCGACAAACGACAATTCGCCGGGGCCGGCAAATTCCAGCCGCGCCACGCGCTCAATCAGCGTTGCGCCGTCGCCCAAGACTTCGCCGCCGACGTGCGTGGCCAGTTCAGTTACAGAGATTGTCATTTAGTGATTGTCCGGCCTGTTATTATCTTCCGCTATGCCTAGCTCGACCCGCAACGATGCAACCGTCTCTTCTAGCGTTTGCCCTTCGCCGCGCTCCATTTCTGCCAACCCGCGTTCTAAACTTTGCAAAGTTTCCCTGAGCGCGAATTCTGTGTTGATAAATTGCTTGTTGATTAGGCTGTTCATCTGATTGCATTCCTAAATACTAAAATTTGCGCGCATATGCGGCTTTGCCGCCGGAGGCGTAGCCTCAAAGACAGCAGGGATAACTATTTCCGGCGAGGCAGAGCCATCGCCGCACAGCAGGGCGGCACAGCCGCAAATTACTCACCGTAACTCAAACCCCTAAATTACTTTGCGCCCGATGCCGCGTTGCGAGGCGCGGATGAACTTTACCAGGTGCGCGACGTTTTCGTCATCCGTCGCGGCGAGTTGCGCCAGGGCTTCGTCCAATGAGAGGCCGGAGCGCAACAGTATTTTGTAAGCTTGTTTCAGATTGGCGCGTTGTTCCGACGTGAATCCGGCGCGGCGCAGCCCCACGCTGTTGAGTCCGCGCACGCGGGGCGGGTTGCCGTCGGTGGTGAAAAAGGGCAGCACGTCCTGCACGATTTTGGATTTGCCGCCGACCATCGCGTAGCGTCCGATGCGTATGAACTGATGACAGCCGACGTTGTTGGACAAAAAGGCGTGGTCTTCGACGGTGATGTGTCCGGCCAGCGCGACCCCATTGGCGAAGATATTGTCGTCCCCGATGGCGCAATTGTGCGCGACGTGGACGCCCACCATCAGAAAATTGCGCGAACCAACCCGCGTGTCTTCGTCGGCGCGGTTGGAGCGGTGCAGCGTCGCGTATTCGCGGATGAGATTGTCGTCGCCGATAATGAGGCGCGTGGCTTCGCCCGCAAATTTCACGTCTTGCGGTTCGCCGCCAAGAACGGCGTGTTCGTAAACACGGTTGCGTTGGCCCAGCGTCGTGTAACGCTTAACGACGGCGTGCGCGCCAATCTCGCAGCCCGCGCCGATGGTTACGCCGTCTTCAATGACCGCGAAAGGCCCGATAGTAACGCCGTCGCCAATTTCGGCGCGTGGATGGACAACGGCGGTGGAGTGAATCTCAGCCATAAACCCGCCGATAGTAACGGTTTCCGGCGCAAGTGTGAAGAAACGCGGAGCGGTTTTGGTTGGCGATGGCGGCAAAAGCGGGTAAAATGGCAGCGAGGTAAATTATGACGGCTGTTCCCAAACCTAAATACACATTGGAAGAATACTTTGCAATAGACCGTAACGCCGAGGGGCGGTTTGAATACTTCGACGGCCAGGTTTTTGAATTGAGCGGCGTCTCGCTCAATCATGGCCGCATTGAACGCAACTTAGGAACTCGCTTAACGGAGCCGGCTTTTGCCAAAGGTTGCGAAGTCTTCCCCGCTAACGTAAGAGTGCGCGTGCCGGCCTTGCCGACATACCGTTACCCGGATTTATCGGTAGTGTGCGGACAGGTGGAGTATGTAGAAATCGGCGGGCTGCAATGTCTGGTAAACCCTGTGTTGTTAGTTGAAGTTTTGTCGGAAAGCACCGCCGCGTATGACGCGGATGGGAAATTCCGCGAGTATAAATCCATCGAAACTTTCCGCGAATATGTTTTGGTTTCACAGATGGAACCGTCCATCACGCATTATCTCAAACACAATGAGCGTTTCTGGCTGCAAAGCCAATACACGGCGGGCGAATCTTTGCGCATCACCACGCTGGATTACGATTTGCAAGTGGACGACGTTTATCGCGGCGTGGTCTGGGAAAGCGCGGCGGTTGTGCAATAATCGCATTTCTTTTGCGCTTGGGGTAAGATGCTTTGCGCTGTCAGACCGATAACGGAGGTGATTTTTATGTCTCAATTAGCTCTAGCCGAAATGCCGCCGGATTTGGACGAACTCATCGAAAACCTGGTGACGGAGGACGACGAACCTGTGGATAATATGCTCTCAGAGAAGCAGATGCGTCTGTTGACCGAGCCGCTTTACGCCTCTTGGCAGCCCGCGCCGGACGAAGAAAACCCCGCGCAACCGCGCAAATTCATGGCGGCGGCCAATGTCGGCGTCTTTTCTTCGGTGCATATGCCGCCCGTCGTGCCGGATATGTTTTTGAGCCTTGATGTTGAGGTTATACCAGATTGGACGCAGAAGAAAAATCGCTCGTATTTTATCTGGGAACACGGCAAACCGCCCGAAGTCGCGGTGGAAATCGTCTCCAACAAAGTAGGCGGCGAATTGGGCGACAAAATGCGCCGCTATGCGCGAATGAGCGTCAGTTATTACGTTGTGTTTGACCCGTTTCTCCGTCTAAGCCAAGATTTACTAAGGGTTTACGAACTGGAAATGGTTTTCGGACACCCGCGCTACCGCCGCCGCGACGATTTCAATCTTTCAGGCGTCGGCTTGAGTTTAACGCTCTGGCGCGGCGTGTTTGAAAATGTCGAAGATGAATGGCTGCGCTGGCGCGACGCCGAGGGCAAACTTATTCCTACCGGCAAAGAATACGGCCTGGAACAAGAGCAACGCGCCGATCTCGAAGCCCAACGCGCCGATGTTGAAGCCCAACGCGCCGATGTTGAAGCCCAACGCGCCGGACGTTTAGCGGCTAAGTTGAGAGAATTGGGCCTGGATCCAAACGAGGTCTAGCCTTGCCAGCAACATCCTTTCCGCATATCATGGCGGCCTTTAGGCACTACCTCGCGTCAGTTTTATTACTAAGGAGTTCCCCCTTTATGTTCAGCGATAATTTCCGGCGCGGCGAAGAAGAAAAGAGCCGCTTAAATGGTTTGTCCGGTTCGTCTTTGGTTTCCGGCGCGGCGAATGTGGCGTGGAAAGCGTTTCAGGCCGTCAATACTTTGTTGCCCGAAGGCGAGGCGATTAAACCCAAGTGGGCTGCCGAACCTTTGCTCAAATCCTACGAACGCACCGCGCCGGAACTTGGGTTTCCGCGCGTCACTGATTCGCTCTGCCCGACCTGCGTAAAAGAGGTACGCACAGGGGTTATAGACGGCAGTATTCCGCTGGACATACTAAAAGATTCGCATCCGGGCGAGATAAAGGCCGACATTATTGAGGAAGACGGGCAGGTTTTCATGCGGAAGAACTGCCCCAAGCACGGCGATTTTGAGGACGTGCTGGCGACGGACAGCAACTTTCTGCGGCGCGTGGAATCGCTCTTTTACGGGCGCGATTTCCGTTCGGCGGAGGACGCCCATGTTCACAAACACGGCACTTCCGACATCAAATTCGGACGCGGCGCGGTTCTGACCGTTGACCTCACGAACCGCTGCAACATGATGTGCAACCCGTGTTTCATGGACGCCAACCAGGTCGGCTACGTCCACGAACCCACTTACGAGGACATCACCGCCATCTTTGACCGCGCCGTTTCGTTTAAGCCGCGCCGCCAAATCATCATCCTGTTATCCGGCGGCGAACCTACGTTGTCGCCCTTTTATCTGGACGCCGTCGCCTACGCCAAAAAGATTGGCTTTTACCGCATCCTCGCCGCGACGAACGGAATACGTTTCGCTGAGAGCAAAGAGTTCTGCCGCCAGGCCAAAGAAGCCGGACAGCACGGCGTTTACTTGCAGTTTGACGGCGTGAGCGAGGAAAAGAACAAGCATCGCGGCGTCGGTAACTTGTTTGATGTCAAGCAACAAGCCATTGACAACCTGGCCGAAGCGGGCATCAAAGTCACGCTCGTGACCACCATCGTCAACGGCGTCAACAACGACGCCATCGGCCAGATTGTCGAGTTCGCGGCGAAAAATATAGACAAGATTCAGACGATTGCCTTCCAACCCGTCTCTTTCACGGGCCGCGACGAGGACATTTCCGACAAAGACCGTAAAGAGCAACGCTACACTCTGGCGGGCATGGCGCACGATTTGAGCGACCAATTGGAAGGGCGTTTGCAACCGTTACGCGATTGGTTTCCGCTTTCCAGCTATTCAGCCTTTACCTCGGTGATGGATATGCTGCAAGGGGCCGACGCGCCCTGGGGCTGGTCTTCGTGCAATTGCCACCCGAACTGCGGCGTCTTTACCTTGATGGTCGTCAACAAAAAGACGAGCGAGATTACTTCGCTGTTCGAGTTTTTCAATTACGAACAGTTTATGAAAGATGTGGCGATAATCACCGACACGGCGCGGGGCAAAAAGCTGACGATGGCGCAACTTGGTATGGCGATAATGCGTAACTACGACGCCCGCCGCGCCCCCGAAGGCTTCCCGATTTCGCAAATCGTCAACCTCTTCAAGCCGTCTTCCACGACTTCCAATTCAGACCGCAACGACCGCATGAAAACGCGCAACGCCGAAGACCCCGCCGAT